>JAYUSV010000064.1:0-7930 GCA_043755495.1 Synechococcales cyanobacterium | reverse complement strand
TACTGCCCAGGCTGCGATGAAGTAAATTTGGCCGCAGTACTCCTGTCGATCGTTGAATACTGGCCACTCGGTTTCTTCTCTGGTGAGGTTGCAACCGTTGTAGTCGGCGATATTTAGTGTGCGTGTCATAATAAGGATTGCTCCATGCTTTTTTAGTGTGTTGTGGAAGCAAAGCGATCGAATGACCGTCGAAAAGTACTCGATCGCTTTGTCGCGTCTACAGATGTTGCCTGTGCCGATCAACCATTATTAGGGAGGCTAGCTATGGGGTGAGTCAGGTTCTGTGATGTTCTTATTTTTCATCTGAGTGGAGCTGCTGCTCGCTTTTGCTCATACCTTAATATAGGACACCAACGTCTAAAAGTCAAGTACTTTTATGAGAAATTATTTTGATGGTGTCTTCAGCAGCAAGAAGTTCATCAACCCCAATGCCTAAAGCCTGAGCAATAGCTATGAGAGATTCTAGTGCAACGCTATCCGGCTCACCTTTTTCAAGTCTTTCAAGGTATTTAGTTGAAAAACTTTCTGGTTTAATCCTGCTAACAGTCTTCCCTTCTGGCGGCTCAACAACAGATGCCACTCTATCGGCAAATGTTGCTCGTGATAATTTGTCAGAGGTTCTTCTCAGCTTGAGTTTTGCACCAAGCTCAGCATTCCATCGAAATCTGGATACTGATTCGATCGTAATCATGATTTTTTCCATTCAGCATCTTCCACTATAGGACACCAACGTCTATAATGAAAAGCACTAAAACACCAAAGCAATCTTAATCCTGGAAGAAGTAGATCGCTTTGGTTGGCATCCATATAGAGGTTCCATAATCAATATTGACAGCAGAACGCTAAATCCCAAAGGTTCTAGAGTACCAACAGTAGCTTGCCCCTTGTACATAGGGACAATAACAGATAGTATCGGTTGACGTTACTATCTTAAAGCGATATTATGATTATTAGCTTCAAATCAAAAGAAACTGAACTTGTTTTCAATGGAGAAGTATCCCTCAAATATCCTCTTGACATTCAAAGGACAGCCCTCCGAAAGCTCAGAATCGTTGATGCCGCAACCTCTGTTATTGATTTGCGCGTCCCCCCAGGAAACCGCCTAGAAAAATTGATCGGAGACCGGGAAGGACAATACAGCATTCGTGTTAACGACCAATGGCGTATTTGCTTTGCCTGGACCGAAGAGAATAACGCCATTGAAGTTGAAATCGTTGATTACCACTAAATTAATATCATGAACCTCCAACGCTTACCCAACATCCATCCCGGCGAAATTCTTCAATTAGACTTTCTAGAGGCAATGTCTATCACCGCCTACCGACTCAGCACCGATATTGAAGTATCCCAAACTCGGATTAGCGAAATATTAAATGGTAAACGAGCCATCACTGCCGATACAGCCCATCGTCTATCTCGTTACTTCGGCAACAGTGCTCAGTTTTGGCTAAACCTGCAATCTGCCTACGATCTTCGACAAGCCGAAGAAGAGAACCGGGTCGCTTATGATCGTATTCCTGCCCTCTCAGTGGCCTGATTACCTGGCTGATGTAAGTTAAATAGAAAATCAATATGACTCAGGCGACTGACACAGACATTAGAGATCTCAAAGATTTGATCGTTGGCTTAGACGGCAAAATCACCGCCATAGCCAAAGATATTGTGGATTTAAAGATTGCCACAGCAGAGCTAAAAACATCTATTACTGGCTCAGATACTCGATTAGCAAATATTGAGAATCGATCCAACCTACAAGTCAATTGGTTTCTTGGCATCATTACCGCTTTAGTCGGTGTTCTATCTACTATCTTAGTTAAAACTAGCTTCTTTCCATAAAGAAATTAGAATGAACGCTGTATGCACTTTGATCCAAACCGTTGAAGTCAACATCGCCAATATTTATGAGCTTGTGGATTTATCAGCTTCACCTGTAGTAGATCCCCGAAGCAGATGACCTATTAAATTTGATACATCCGCAGATTGAGGATCGGTGCCATTTGGCAGAACAAGTAAGGTCAAATTTGTAACAGTTCCATTATAAAAATTTGCACTTCCACTACTAATTATCTGTGTCCCAGAGCCAGGGGTCTGATTTTTTATTCCTTCAAGATGTTGACTAAGCCTAGGGAGCTTGATCTTGCCAAGGAATCGATCATCAATCAAATCAGAGCCAACCTGATCAATCCCTCTATTTATGGTTTCAGCGACGGCATCAGCGTTCTTGAACATGTTTTTTTCAGTCTCGGCAATATAGTTCAAGATTATTCGATTACCAGTATTTTCTTTAATGCTTTGAAAGGTGCGAATGGGGATTTCTGCCCAAAATGAAAAAGCTGCATTTGGATGGAATTTTATCAATCCCGATAGAACAGACTCCCATGTAGCCCAACTAATAGGACTTTCAGATGTACTGAGCTTAGAGATGGTACCCCCGCTTACCCCAGCAGCCTCAGCAAATTTCGTCTTGTCGAGTTTGTACCGTGCCAGTATTATCTGAAAATAATGGTTTACTACTCTTCTGTCAACCGGGCAGGAATCATCACTCAAGATACTCATGTCCAAGTCTTCGGAAGCATCATCAATATGGGGTAATCCCGACGACTTGGAAGCAGATTTGGCTGAGATCATACATTTACCGGAAGATTCAAGAACTTATAGCGTAGCTTCACTAGATATTAACAGACTAATAAATTTCAAGATTACCCCACCCTGTATGATTTTCAAAATTCTTCGATTATGGACTGAGCAAAACTACTTCAAGATACTTGAAAAGTTTTATGTTCTATCGAAAAATTTATCACAATTTAGATCGATCGGGGAATGTGATGTATAGTAGTCTGGTAGTGGGACTTCGATTCGCACACACTCCGCAGACAACAGCCCAGGAGCAAAAATATCGATTAAAGAAATTACCGCTATACAATGCAAAAACCGCTCAATCTATTAGATTAAACGGCGTTGGCATCAGAAGGTTTCTGAGATTTAAGGACGTGAGACCCCCTCAAATCAAACGAAGCTGGGAATTTTTTGGATATCTGACCAAGATGTCCTTATCTTACCCCAAATTGTCATGCTCGTACAGTACCCGAGGGGTTCCCATGAGTTTTCTTAAAAACATGATGGCTTTCTTGTACTTAAACGAATTGAGTGACATTAGCTTCCCAAGGCTAACATCACTCAATTCTCCTAACTATTGAGCGGTCTATCTACCAAATAGACCAATGAATTCAACAAAAATCGCATCAATCAACATTATACACATAGCCGCTTAAACCTGAGTGTTTAAGCGGCCAGAACTGTATTATTCCCCTCGACGATCACCGATCGCCCCAGGACAACACCATCGATCCTCATGACCACCCTTGGCCATCATGATCCCTGCATTGTCCCTCGATCACCCTTGGCGCAAGCGCAGCTCTAGATCCCTCGAACCCAAGACAACACCATCGATCGCCATGACCGCCCCCGGCCACCAAGATCCCTCGTTGTCCCCTCGATCGATCGCCGTCTCCCCGGAATAATGCAAAGATCTCACCGATCGCCCTCGATCGCGAAGATCACCCAGACCCCTTAAACCTCAGTAAAAAAGCGGCTCTCACCAAATACATAGAGAGAGCCATGACTAACACCAACACCGCATCGACCATCAACCAAACCGGCGAAATCCAATGGTGGGCAGCATCAGAAGCAGAGAGCAGCAGAATCCCCACTGATCTCTGGCGATCGAACACGACCTTAGAAAGCGGCCAAAACTTACTAGATCTACTGGTGCCCACGCTGTGGGAAAACCAACGGCAGCAAACGTATATTAATCGCAGCACCCGCAAGATAATCGATCGATATCAGCCAGTAACCGAGCATGGTGGATGGGTGGCCTACGGATGGCAGCCCGAAGGGATTGAGTTGGTGCCAGTAATCAAAGCCCAGAGTCCGAGAATCGATAGTGAAACTGGCAAACAAATAAAATACGAAACGCCAAAAGGAGCTGCGGCGGTGCCATATTTCGCCCTGGTGCCATATGCCTACGGATTATCGATCGCGCGTAAGTTAGGACTCAAAGAGCTGCAAGCTTATGAAAACAGAATCGGTGTGGTTGATATAGGTCAGATCGATCATAATTTTTGGCCTTGGGTGATCGATCGATCATGGCCAATCACCATTACTGAGGGGGTCAAAAAGGCGCTGGCATTAATCGCTCAAGGAGTAATTGCCATCGGGCTGCGCGGTGTCGCTCAGTGGAGAACACCAAAGACAAATGATCTCAGCCAATCCCTAAAGCCATTTATTGGCAAAAAAAGAAAGTGGCAAATCGCGCTAGATCAGGATACTAAACCTACAACCAGAGCGGCTGTTAGAGGCCAAATATTAAAATTTGGTAGGGCGATCGATCGAAAAGGTGGTGAAGTTTCGATCATTGAGTGGGAGGCTACCCAGGGCAAAGGCATTGATGATTTGTTGGCGGGTGCTGGTGAATCCGCCCAGGATGTATTGGCAGGCATCATATCTGATGCCAGGAGTTTGGCAAACTACCAAAGAGATCTGAAGTCAACCTTGGCTGATATCGCAAATCTCCAAAGCATCGAGGGCGTTCCCACCGTCGGGGCAAGATTGGCGATATTGCCGAACCTGACGGAAAATGACCTGCTCGTGATTGACTCCACGATGGGCACCGGAAAAACTTACCGCATGATTGCAGATTTGATTAATCCGGCCAAGGTAATCGATCGATTAACAGTGGTGATTGCGCCAAACAATAATCTCTGTAAGCAGTTCGGCCAGCAGGCGGGACTGTGCCACATGCACGATTACGGCACAAAGGCCACTGACTCTGAGGCGCTAAAAGCTGATATTTACCATAGAGGTGGTGTAGTCTTATGCCTTGATTCGCTGCCCAGATTGTTAGCGCTCTGCCCCGGCATACTGGCACAAAAAACCTTGGTGATCTTTGATGAGATTAATCAGGTACTATCTAATGCCGCCGCCGCCGGTACTTTAGGCAAACGCCAGCCCAAGGGTATTAAAGCTTTGGGTGATTTGATTGGATCGGCTCATTCGATCGCCATCGCCGAATATGGTATTCCCGATCGATGTGTGGATTTTGTTAGATTGCTGGGAACGGATCTTAAAGTTAAGCGAATTTTCCACCGCCATAATTCTGAGGGATGGCAAGCAAAAATGTATCGGGGCCAAGATTCAGGATTTTTTGGTGCATTCTTGGCTGCTGTCGAAGCCGGAGGACGGCACTATTTTACTAGTACTTCTAGAGCCAAACTAGAGAGATTAGAATTGCTACTGCTTGAGGCTTTTCCACACAAGAAATTGGTACGGATCGATTCGGAGACGATCGATGGCGGAGTGTTTGAAGATTTGTTTCGAGATCCTGACCGGTGGCTCAGAGAAAACCAGGTAGATATTTTACTAGCTAGCCCAACTTTACAGAGCGGAGTGTCGATCGATGGCGGCAAAACGGTAGAGGAGAGTTACTTTACTGCTGTATGGGGGCACTTTGGCACTTTGGCACCAGATTTGCACCTGCAAATGTTGGCAAGAGTTCGGCCAGGGGTGCTACGGCATATATGGACACCGGACACTATCCGCAGATCGCCCGACGAATACGGCAAAAAAACTTGGGGGCAGCTCCGATTTTGGCAGCAGCACGCCAATTATCAAGCGGAGCAGCATGGGTTGGAGGTGCCCAAAGAGCTATCGAGTGTTGAGACCTTGATCCAAAGTTTTCACGCCGAAAATCTTATCGTGTCTGGCTTGCAGAAGTCGATCGCTTTCGGCTATCTGAAATCAAAACTTGAGGATGCGGGGTGTTCGATCGAAGTGATTGAGACCGATTCAGACAAAAGTCTGGCCGAATCCTTTCGGAGGGCGCGGAATTTACTGGATTTAGATGAGGCTGAAAAAATCGCAGCAACAGAAATCGACTCGGAAATTTACACACTAAACTGGGCGAAATCAGAGCTAGGAGCCATATCTAGTACGGTTGCGACAAGAAGGCTGGCAAACAAGATACTGGCAAGGGAACGATTCCCAGGCCAGCTCTTTGATGATTTCGGATCGGCACTAGGGTTAGTAGAGAATTATGGAGCATTGGCTAGAGCTGCCGAGCTAAGAGCAGCCGCCGAGCAGCCCGCAGTAGAGCGGATGCTCGAAAAAGCCGCCGTGGTCGAAATCTTGGGGGCAGAGATTCGGGCATACCACCGATTACCGAATCGGGGAAATCAAGCCAGGGTATTAAGTGATCTTGGTATTTTAGAGTTGGTTGAAAGCGATGCTGAGTACTCATCTGAGAGTAAATTAGTGATTGATATTGCGGCTAGGGCGGTGGAGCTGGCGGCACCAATTTGGCGGTTTTTTGGGTTGGTAATCAAGGCAAGTCAGTCGCCCGTGGAAATTTGCCATAAATTTCTGCGGCGGTTGGGGCTTGAGATCGATCGGGATAATCGGCCAGGTGCGATTTCACAAACGAGTCGGACGGGTTCGATCAACAATCAGATTCAGAACTATCGGATTGTTGCTCACCCTAATGCGGTATATCAGGGGTTAGTAGTGGCTGCTAGATTGAGACGAGAGCTAATTGCGGTGATTAGTAAGGGAGGATCAACACCCCTTACTAATCACCGCAACGAAAGCGAAACGATTGCTGCTGGCGACATAGATCGGGTAGAGTGCGGTGATCCTGGTGCAGCACGTATAAGCGAAGGTGGGATTTTTGAGATTGTGTGTGATCGATCGGCTCCGGATTTAGCTACTGGCTGATGAAATTAAGCCTTGTGGGTAGATAGATTTATTGGTTGTTCTGGTTTAATTGGCTTGCTTCTAAGGGTGGGTTGGGCTGCTGCATTGGCTGGTAGTTAGTGACGTTTAACTACTTACATCTTGACATTTCCTCTCGTATTGAGAGATAATTAGCTAACGTGCCTATCATGCCTTGATTTCATGCACTTAATCTCGATCTCCAATCTACGAGAAGATGCTGCTCGTTATCCCGATGCTGAAGAACCCCTTAGAAACTGGTTTAAAACTGTTGAGAATGCTGACTGGCCTAACCTGAATGCTCTCCAGCAATCCTTCAGTGATGCTGAATCTGTTGGCAACTTTACCGTTTTTAATATTAAGGGCAATCATTATCGGTTAATTGTTGGCATCGACTATCAACGACAAGTTATTTACTACAAATACTTTCTCACTCACGCTGACTATAGTAAGGACAAGTGGAAAAATGACCCTTATTTTTGATCGTAAGCAATATGTTGATCTTCTTGCTCGATATCAACCAAAGCTCATAGAATCTGAGAAGGAGTATCGTGACGCTCTCTCGGTAGTTGAATATTTTGTTTTTAAGAAAGAGCGTACTATTGAGGAGCTTGCTCTCTATGACTTAACTCTTCTGCTGGTCAGAAGTTATGAGTCTCAGATTTCACCTATGGACGACTGGAGATCTCAGTCTCCGCATGAAATGCTGCAATATCTTTTGGAAACTAGTGGGCGCAAGCAAGCTGATTTGGTTGGCATTATTGGTTCTAGCGGAGTAGTTTCGGAGGTTGTCAACGGCAAACGCACTATTAGCAAGTCTCAAGCCAAAAAGTTGAGTGATTTATTTCAAGTCTCTCCTAGTCTTTTCATCTAGCTCAAAACCTAAAGCCTTGTCCAGTCCCAAAGCTCCAATTGACGATATCTATTATAGTTCCCAAACAATCCCAACTGCACAGCCACCGGTTTCCTTCGCATTGCCGGTGGTGGCAAACGGTGTTCTACGATTAACGCGAGTCCCCCTTGTCCCTCCAAGATCGATCCGCGCTGCTTTCGGTGCATACCAAGATGGCAGACGGTGCATAGAGCCACCAAGTTCTCTGAGCGGTTATTGGCAGGGTCGCAGTCCCAATGATGCACCTGGATCAGGTATGCCCGATCTTTTGGC
>JAYUSV010000063.1:0-2690 GCA_043755495.1 Synechococcales cyanobacterium | reverse complement strand
TGCTATAATGTGGTTCGCCGGGGTGAATAGCTCAGCCGGATAGAGCAGCTACCTTCTAAGTAGCTGGTCGGGGGTTCGAGTCCCTCTTCACCCATTTCGTTTCTTAATCAGCTCAATTGCTAGCAGAATTGCCTCTCTCATACTGGTGGCATCAGCGCGGTTTTTGCCCGCAATATCAAAAGCTGTGCCGTGGTCAGGAGAAGTGCGCACAAAAGGTAAACCGATCGTGGTATTTACTGCTCGATCGAACGCCATCAATTTCACCGGAATCAAGCCCTGATCGTGATA
Organism: Synechococcales cyanobacterium; assembly: GCA_043755495.1. GTDB lineage: Bacteria > Cyanobacteriota > Cyanobacteriia > Cyanobacteriales > Chamaesiphonaceae > JAAFHZ01. Next base: position 2,402 of record JAYUSV010000063.1, on the reverse strand, counting down.
CAGAGCCAAATATCCATCAGCAGCTTTGCCGTTACCGGTGCCAAACCAAGCCTGCCCCGGAGTCACCCACATCGTATCTGGTGGTAGTAAACCCACTAACTTTGCCTGAGGGTAGCGACTTTGCTCTTGCTGCAACCAGTCTTGTAACCAATCTACTTCTTCTCGACCTAACTGACCCCCTTCGCCACAGTGAGGATTCAGGCCAGCAATGCAAATCTGTGGTTTGGAGATGGCAAAATCTTGAGCGAGACAATGAATTAATAGCTTTAACTTGCTGCTCATCAACTCCGGCGTTAGCTTTGCGCTTACTTGCATTAAAGGAATATGAGAGGTGGCGAGTAAAGCTCGTAACTGCCACTTTGTATGGGGCGATCGACCCACAAACATCATGCCAAACTCGCTGCGGCCAGACATTTCAGCCAGTAGCTCAGTCTGGCCGGGGTAATGGTGCCCAGCAGCATTCCAGGCCGATTTAGAGATGGGGCCTGTGACAATGCCATCAAAATCTTGGGCTAAGGTGCGTTCGATCGACTTGTGTAAATACTGGAAACTAGCTGCACCACTGGCCGGGCTGGGGGTCCCGATCGTAATTTGGGAATCTAGGGCAATATCGAGTATTTGCAGCTTACTAGGATCGGCAATGCTGCGTTTTTCTAGTAGGGCAGAGTCTTGTAAATAGCCGTGATGCTGCTGAAGCAGGCGCTTACTGCCAACCACTGTAATATCAGCCCAACTCAAGATCTCCGCAGAAAGAGACTTTAGAATAACTTCTGGCCCGATTCCCGCCGGATCGCCGAGCGTGATGGCTAAACGCAACCGATCTTTGTGAGACAATGACAGTACCTATATATATCTGGAGTTAATAAAACCGATGCTTGCTGAAATTTTAACCGTTGCTGCTATCCCTTTTTTCATGATTTTGGTTGGCCTTGCTCTGGGCTTTGGCATTCTTAAGGCTCAGGCCATCTTAGAAAAAAAATAATTTACACCTTTGACTGCATCTCTGGAGGTAAATCTCATTTTGGAGCCACCACCAGAGATAAGGTTTCTGGCAAAAACGTAACGTTATGTATCCGATTAGCGATAATTCTGTTAATATCTGAGGGGAAAGATTTACATTACTTAACTTTATATTTAATAAATGACTTTACTAATCGTCGGTGCCACCGGTACTTTGGGCAGACAGATCGCCCGACGCGCTCTAGATGAAGGCTACGAAGTGCGTTGCTTGGTACGAAGTTCCAGAAAAGCAGCATTTCTAAAAGAGTGGGGTGCCGAAATTGTATTTGGAGATTTGCGCCAGCCTGAGACGTTGAAAGCAGCCATGGTAGGCGTGACTCAGGTAATTGATGCCGCTACGGCACGGGCGACTGATTCTCTTGGCATCGCAGAGGTTGATTGGGACGGTAAGGTTAATTTAATTCAGGCAGCGGTGGCTGCCAAAATTGAGAAGTTTGTTTTTCTTTCGATCTTGGATGCTGAGAAGTATCGATCGGTGCCTTTGATGGACATTAAGTACTGCACCGAAAAATTCTTGTCAGAATCTGGCTTGAACTATACAATTTTGCGCCCTTGTGGGTTTTTGCAGGGGATTATTGGTCAGTATGCTATTCCTATTTTGGAGGGTCAAGCCGTATGGATGGCTGGTCAAGTAGCACCCACTGCTTTTATGGATACCCAGGATGTAGCTAGATTCGTGGTGAAGGCGCTAGTAGCAGAAGGTGCTAAAGGTAAGACCTTACCTGTTGTTGGCAACAAAGCCTGGAGTGGTAACGAAATTATTAGTCTCTGTGAGCGTCTTTCGGGTAAAGAAGCCAAGGTCACGAAAGTACCATTGGGAGTATTGGGAGCTTTACGCAAGTTTGCGACGTTCTTTGAATGGAGCTGGAACTCAGCCGATCGATTGGCTTTTGCTGAAATTTTGGCTACCGGCAAGCCTTTAAATGCCGATATGACTGAGACTTATCAGATTTTGGGGCTAGATCCTAAAGATAACAGTACGATCGAGGCTTATTTGCAAGAATACTTCGGTCGGATTGTGAAGAAACTGCGGGAGCTGGAATACGAAAAAGAAAAGCTCAAAGAATCCAAATCCAACAAGAGCAAGAAGAAAAAGGTTTTTTATTAAGCTTAGTTTGGAGTGAGTTTTGCTCAAAAACAGGCTCACTCCATCACGAAATTTTTTAAGAGTTCACTAGCTCTTTTTTGCCATGCGGGAGCATGGTAAGATCAGAAGGTGCTAAACCGCACTGAGTAAGGCTTTAAGTAGTTATACTTAACATCGGTAAGGTGCAATAAATTATTTTGAGCCAGAGTACCAACGTGCCCAAGATTGGCATTATTTATAACGAAGGCAAGCCCACTGCTACCCGCCTAGCTCGCGAAGTTCAAGACAAATTTAT
>JAYUSV010000062.1:0-2690 GCA_043755495.1 Synechococcales cyanobacterium | reverse complement strand
AAACCGTGAAATTAACATGGCTATTGGTTAGTTCGTTTGGAGCAATGTTGGCTGCACTGCCCGCCAGTGCATCAGAAATCGTCTCTTGGCAATTTAATGGAGATAACGGCCAGCTAGACTTCAGCACCGATAGTCGTGTGCAGCCAGAAGCGCAGATGCTAGCGAATCCTGGCAAACTGGTGATTCTGCTCCCAGAAACCGATTTCAACCGACCAACTTTTCGGCAGCCCAGCAACCGTGGGGTTAGAGAGTTTCGAGTGGGCTATGACCCCGAAACTCGCACCACCAGCTTGGTCTTTGAATTAGAACCCAGCTATGCGATCGACCCAGAAAAAGTGTTAGTCAAAGCTAGCAGCACCAATCGCTGGGTGGTCAAATTGCCAGAGCCACAGATAGTACGTGGCGGCGCAGTAGCAATTGGTGCTATCCCAGTATTGAGTGAAGATGGCAGAGTTATTACTGCCGAACCCAAAGTGACGAGTACCGTAGTAGCTGGGGTCAGCACTAGTACCAGTGCCACTATTAGCAGCTCCACAATCACTAATCCTCCAGTTACTGCCAGTAGCCCAAACCTCGTCCCGGTGAATCTGGGCAATGTCCCAACTCTATTAGCTGCCGGTAATCCGGTGGTGGTCAGCGCAGTTGAGCTAGATAGGCAATACAACCGGGTCATTGTACGGGGCAGCCGCCAAATGCAATACAGAGGCGGCTGGGATGCCAACACTGCCAGCTATCGTATCAACATTGAAAATGCTCGGTTAGCTGGCGATCTGCGGTTACCCAGTGGTGCGCCAGTAGATTTACGAGTTTCTCAAGGTGGTACCTTTGTCCAAATCGAATTACGACGCTTTGATCGATACCAAGTCGGCCCAGTAGCGCAGTATTATGGTGGCCAAATTTTATCCCTGCCCTATGGCAGCGCTCCTCGCACGGTTGCCACTCGCACCACCACGACTGCTCGTCCGACGACAACGACTACTCGTCCGGCCACTACCACTCAGGCCACCCGCCCCAACGGCAAAGTCTTAGTAATGATCGATCCTGGTCATGGCGGTAGAGATCCTGGCGCGATCGGCTTGGGTGGATTGCAAGAAGTTGATGTGATTTTGCCGATCGCCAAAAGACTGGCCAATATCTTAGAGAGCAAAGGCATTCCCACCAAGCTCACTCGGGACGGTGATTATTATGTGGGCCTAGATGAACGAGTTTCTTTGTCCAACCGCTACGATGCCACTATTTTTGTCAGCATCCATGCCAACTCGATCGATGGCCGCCCTGATGTTAACGGCCTAGAAACCTACTACTACGGCTCAGAAGGCAGCAAATTAGCCGAGGTGGTGCATCGCAATGTACTGAGCACGGTTACAGCTAAGGGATTTTATCTAGGCGATCGAAATACTCGATCGGCCAGATTTTTGGTTTTGCGTAAGTCACGAGTGCCCGCCATTTTAGTAGAAACTGGCTACCTGACCAATGAATCCGAAGTAGCTCGGTTGCGCCGCGACGATTACCGGGTAGTACAAGCCGAAGGTATCGCCAGGGGGATCATGGAATATCTATCACGATATTAGATTGCACTACTTTGTAATCATAAGTAAAACTACTTAGATTTGCTGTAATAGATTGAATATCCTAGATTAGCTTTAGACAAATGAGTGAACTTATTCTTTTCCAGATATGATACAAAGGCGTGGAGTGTATGAATATTTTCGAGGTACCCTTTGTTGAGCTTGTCTGCCCCTGAAAAAGCACCTATCAATACTAACAATGCCCAAATTGGCGTTTTTGACAGTGGAGTTGGTGGCCTGACTGTTTTACAAGAGATTCATCGGCAATTACCGCATGAATCGGTCTTATATTTTGGGGACACGGCCAGAGTGCCCTACGGAAATCGAGAGCCTGCCGAGATTGTTACTTTTGTGCGGGAAATTTTGCACATGATGGCCAAGCAAGATGTAAAGATGGCAATCATGGCTTGCAGCACCGGCTCAGCCCTAGCAATGGATTTGGTAAAAGGAGAGTTTGACTTTCCGATCGTCGGAGTAGTACGACCAGGGGCGAGAGCGGCGGTACAAGCTGGCTCTAGAATTGGCATTATGGCTACCCATGCCACCGTAAAAAGTCAGGCTTATAGTAACGAAATTTGGCGCTGTGCCTCTGATGCCCAAGTCTGGGAAATTGCTTGCCCCAAGTTTGTCCCCCTAATTGAAAATAACCAAATTGACTCGCCAGAAATGATGGAGGCCGCCGAAGAATATTTGCAGCCTTTGATCGATCGAGAAATCGATACCTTAGTTTTTGGCTGTACTCACTACCCCCACTTAAAGCGGGTATTTCAGCAAATTTTGCCGCCCCATGTTACCTACGTAAATCCTGCCGAAGCCGCAATCATCGAAACAGCGCAGGTGCTGGCAGGTGAAGGCATTCAATCTAATCCCAATCTATTGGGTGAAACCAGTTTTTATGTCAGCGGCTCAGCCTACGACTTTGCTGAGTTGGCAACCAACTGGCTGCCCAGTCGTCCTTACGTTCAAAATATTCCGGTAGAATCCCTCCGCCTGTAAGGGATAAATCTGGCAACTGCCCCCCGGCTGAGAAAAATAGCTTAAAATAAGTGTAAACTTTCGTAAACGCTTATTAAGCCAGCTAGTAACTCATGAACTCGGTGACATCCCTTTTCGCTCCTGTTG
>JAYUSV010000061.1:0-7950 GCA_043755495.1 Synechococcales cyanobacterium | reverse complement strand
TCGATTGGGTGAATCGCTATATCGCAAATATTTAAGCCACACGTGTAAAGATATTCCGAATACCCAGATTTTACATCAAATCTTTACCATTTGCACCTTCGCAGCATGGAATGTTTTTTGGATGTTTGGCAGCCGCCCCAATTTGGCCGTACTGCCAACTTGGGCTGAGCGAGTGTTTACCGGAATTATTATTATTGCCAGTGGCTTTTGGTTTGCTCAAACCTTTGGTCGTACTGCCGACCAATATCAAAGAGAAAGTTTATCAAATACTCTACGTCGCCAGTTGAAAAAACTGGGCATCGATACTTCGCAGTTTTTACAGCGAGGCACCGACGAACTAAAGCCCGACGAAGTTTATGTCTTAGCTAAAGTCTTACCCGGATTCGATCGACAGTCGCGCATCAAAGTCTATCAAGGAGTCTTAGAAGAAGCTCTAGCTGACGGTAAAACCCAGTCTGTCAATAGCTTAGAAATGCTTCAAGATGTGCGAGAAGAGCTGCAAATTACCCAAGAAGAGCACTACAGCATTTTACAAAGTGTCGGGGTAGAAAACCCTAGCTTGCTAGACCCCAATGTGCAACGAGGGCGCGAAGAACAGCTTCGATTAAGCAGCTATCAAAGTGGTATGGAATCACTTCTGATGGACTTAATTACTAGCCGAGTATCGATCGAAGATGCCATCAAACAAAAGCAAAGCCAAATCGATGATCTGCGATCACGATATCGGATTACTACCGAAGAACAAAACCAAGTGCTATTGGCCATGTTCCACCCAGATAGTGCCTTACTCAGTACTAGTGCTGCTCTGCTTGGTAAACTGCAACAGAGCAAAATGCAGCAAAATGCTCTGACCAATTTGCCGATCAACCCCGCAGCCCAGGTATATCAGTTATTGAGATCGATCGTGGCTGATCGGCAGAAGTCAATCATTAGCCAGCTACTGAATATTTTAGAGCTGTTAGATGATGATAGCTCTGCACCCGAAATTGCCCGGACTACCGGCCTGTTAGCCCATCGAGAAGTTAAGGAGCTATTACAGATAAACAAGCCTCGGCTCTCAGGGCAAATCAAGCAAATTTTACTTTCTAAAGCGCCAACTACCGCCACGGGTTCTCAGGATCTCACTACTGTTGGTGGCTTACACATGGCAGTAGTTGAAGATAAAATGGCACAAATCACCCAATTGGGGAGTAAAGCTTTGCCTGAAATTGGCCTTGCCGAAACCCTGCAAGATTTGCTGCAAGAAATTGATCCTCTGACCAAAGCGGCTAGTTTTCATGCTTTTAGTCAGGTAGAGCCAAATCTACCTCAACACATCATCGATCGAGTAGATGGATCTGGTGAGCCATTATTGCAGGAGGTAGTCGATCGAGTGCTACAACGACCAGTAATTAGACCAGAAGTACCCAGTATAAATTTAACTCTTAGTGCAAATGGCGACTTACAGCGGCTTTTCTATCAAAAGCCCAGCATTCGGATTGGTCGTTCGTCAGACAATGATTTAGTGATCTTAGACGAGCAAATTTCTCGTTACCATGCGATTTTACAGGTGAGTGAGAATGGAGTGGTAATACAAGATCTAGAGAGTAACTACGGATTGCGCCTGTCCAATACTCGCTTGCATAATGGCAAACAGCAAGTAGATGATGGCACCAAAATTTATTTCTGCTCTAGCGACGAAATATTTATTCAAGTTTCCCATACTCTCACAGCAGCACAGACCAGCGAGCATCACATCACCACCCTCGAAAAATTGCTGTGGCTACGCTCTAGTCCATTTTTCCAGCCCTTAAATCAGCAGAATCTGTTGATGATTGCACGCAGTAGTAAACTAATGATATATAACCAAGGAGAATTTTTGTGTGAACAGGGCAAACCGGCAACTAGTCTCTTAATGCTAATTTCTGGGACTGCTCAAACCATTCATCACACTATTGCTGCTGGGCAAATTGTAGGCGAAACGGGCATTTTAGCTAAAACCACTTATCCAGAAACGGTGGTAGCCAGTAGTCCCAGGGTGCCTGCTTTGGTAATTGCTGCCGACAGCTTTGATGAATTGCTTGATCGAGAACCCCAAATTGCTCGTGCCTTATTGGTATCTATTAGTCAACGTTTGCAAACAACACCATGATCCACTTTCGCCTGTTTGACACCCAAAACAACACCTCCCGTGAGCTGCTGCTCAAACCTGAGACAATGCCCGATCAAAAATGTCAGATTGGTCGCGCTCCGAACTCTTCTGTGGTTTTAGATAGCCCAGAGATCAGCCGCTTACATGGTGAAGTATCTTATCGAGACAGCGCTTATTACTACAGAGATCCAGGCAGTGCCGGTGGCTCTTGGCTCAACGAAAAAGCAATTTTTGCCAAACAGGAATGTGAACTAACCGTGGGCAGTGAACTAACCATTGGTCACTTTACACTGACGGTCGTACAAATTGGTGACACCGATGCCTGTACAGTGGTTTATATGCCACCAGCAGCCAAGCCACTGACTCCAGAGCAATATATGCCAGTGTCGGCGATCGACCCCAACAGCTTTACACGCTGGCAAAAAGGCGATTTAAAGGTGCACTGTGCCGAAATTATTGATGAAACCCACGATGTCAAAACTTTTCGGTTTATGGCTGAACCAGATTTGTTGTTTAGCTACAAACCTGGCCAATTTCTTACCCTTAATCTAGAAATCAACGGCGAAGAGGTTTTACGCTCTTATTCTATTTCTTCAACTCCTTCTCGGCCTCACAGTTTAGAAATCACCGTCAAACGAGTTCCGGCAGCCACGTCAGATTTACCGGCTGGCTTGGTTTCTAACTGGCTGCACGACAATCTAAAAGTAGGTAGCGAAGTAAGCCTCAGTGGCCCCATGGGTAAGTTTACTTGCTTCCAATATCCTAGCCAAAAGCTGCTGTTTATTTCGGCAGGCAGCGGCATCACACCCATAATGGGAATGTCTCGCTGGCTTTGTGACACCATAGCCGATTGTGATGTGGTGTTTTTACACAGCGCTCGCACTCCCGCAGATATTATCTATCAGCAAGAATTAAAACTAATGTCAGCTCGGCACAAAAAGTTTCAGCCCTTGGTGACTGTCACCCAAAACCAATCTGGTCAGAGCTGGTTGGGCTTAACTGGCCGAGTAACAGCAAGCATGCTGCAATCGATCGTCCCTGATTTTCTGGAGCGAGTAGTATTTGTCTGTGGTCCTGACCCGTTTATGGTGGGCACCAAAAAATTATTAGAATCGCTCAGCTTTCCGGCTGAAAATTACCACGAAGAAAGTTTTGGCGGCACCAAATCAGCCAAATCCATTGTTCCGCCTGTTTTCGTGGAACCTCTCCCCACGCCCCTGCCCGCTGGTGGAGGTTTACGTAGTTTATTGAATCGAGAACCAGAGACTCCAGAACCTTCCGGGGGATTTACGATCTCGCCACAGCAGCAGTCTCTAGTGGCACCCGTTGTTGCTGTAGATCCGATCATTGGCCAGATGATGCTCGTTTTTGCTAAATCTGGCCAAAATGTATCCTGTGATGGGGAAGAATCTGTACTAGAGGTAGCTGAATCTCAGGGGGTGAAGATTCGGAGTAACTGTCGATCGGGTAACTGTGGCACCTGTAAAAAGCGCAAAATAGAAGGCACTGTGCGGATGGGCGACTTTGACACAGAGGCATTGGAGCAGGAAGAGCTAGATGATGGCTTTATTTTGACTTGTATCTCTTACCCCCGAGGCCGAGTTGTGATCGATGCCTAGTTGTTTTAACTGTGATTTGTCAGGTTGATTGATAAACTATGATTTTTTCTGGTGAGTAACCACACGATCAAGCAAGCCTTTGTGAGAATCGGCAAAATCGATCGAGTAAAAAGGCCATCAGCCGCTAGAATTGCACTGGTGCCGATTTTACCGGTACTAATCGATTTTTTACAGATCACATTGGAGGACAACACCTTGGCTACTCGCGTCATCATTCTGCGTCACGGGCAGAGCAGTTATAACAGTCAAGGCCGCGTCCAAGGGCGTTGCAACGATTCTGCCCTGACCGAAAAAGGCATCGCTGATGCGATTACCACCGGTAAAGCCCTCAATGGCATTAATCTGGCAGCAGTTTACTGTAGCCCTTTACAGCGCGCTCAGCTCACCGCAGAAACAGTGGTCGCCCAAGTGACCGGGGCACCTACCCCAATTACTGACGATCGATTACAAGAAGTAGACTTGCCCCTGTGGGAAAAAATGCTGTTCACCGAAGTAGCCGCACAATTCCCCACCGAATACAAAACCTGGCACGAGCGCCCTCATGAGCTGGTGATGACTGTTAATGGCCAAGAGCATCATCCTATTCCAGCTCTCTATGCCCAGGCTCAAGAATTTTGGCAAACTATTTTGGCTAAACACGACGGCCAAACTATTTTGATCGTGGCGCACAACGGCATTAATCGCGCTCTGATCAGCAGGGCAACGGGGATACCTCAGCATTACTATCAATCCATTCAGCAATCTAACTGTGCGGTGTCGGTGTTGAATTTTGCCGATGGTTCGACAGGCTCACCAACAGGTCAGGTGCAAATGGAGTCTTTGAATCAAGTTGCCCATCTGGGTAAACCTTTGCCAGAAGCAAAAGGTATCTCCAAAGGCCCCCGATTCTTGATCGTGCGTCATGGTGAAACCGACTGGAATCGGGCTGGTCGGTTTCAGGGACAAATTGATGTGCCATTGAATGATCATGGTCGATTGCAGGCTGCTGGGGCGCGGGATTTTTTAAAAGAAGTGCCGATCGACTTTGCTTTTACTAGTCACTTATTGCGCCCCAAAGAAACTGCCCAGATTATTTTGGAGGCTCATCCAGGGGTGACATTGCAGACCAACCAAGACTTGCAAGAAATTAGTCATGGCTTATGGGAAGGTAAGTTAGAAGCCGAAATTGCGGTGGACTATGCTCAGGAGTTGGTGGACTGGCGCACTAAGCCCGAAACTGTGCAAATGCCGGAAGGCGAAAATCTGCAAGAGGTGTGGGATCGGGCTGGTCAGGCATGGCAAGATATTTTACACAAAGTGGGGAATGTAGATCAAACCGGGATAGTAGTTGCTCACGATGCCACTAATAAAGTATTGCTTTGTCAGCTCATGGGACTACAAATGACTGATTTTTGGAAAGTAAAGCAGGGCAATGGAGCCGTGACGGTGGTGAGCTATCCCAATGGCATTACCGAATTACCGCTGATTCAAGCGCTAAATTTAACCAGCCATTTGTCTGGGGGGATTTTAGACAAAACCGCTGCAGGTGCTTTGTAGTTATGAGCCAGATCCTTTTTCGCCAAGTTCGCTATCTGGATCCAGTTAACAAGATCGATCGAGTTACTGATGCTTTAGTTACCAATGGAATGCTGACCGAACTTGATGATCTGCAAGATTGTCCGGCAGAGGCGATCGAACGAGATGGCCACAACAAAATACTGGCTCCTGGCTTGATAGATCTATATAGTCATAGTGGTGAGCCGGGGCGTGAGACCGAAGAGACTATGTTTTCTTTACTATCGGCGGCGGCGGCAGGGGGCTTTGTCCGGCTAAATATTTTGCCAGATACGCTGCCAGCGATTGATAACTCGGCAATTGTGGCAAAAATGCAGCAACTGTATCAGGTGGCTAAGAGTCAGTTGGCCGATGCTCCGGCTTTAGAAGTTTGGGGTGCCCTGACTCATGGGCTACGGGGTGAGAGTATGAGCGATCTGCAAGATCTGGCCAGTAGTGGCATTGTGGGTTTTGCCGATGGCGAGCCGATCGATAATTTACAGTTGCTGCAAAGGCTATTGGAGTATTTGCAACCCTACCAAAAACCTATTATGCTGTGGCCGCTCGATCGACAGTTGGCCGGGGGCGGGGTGGCCCGAATGGGGGCGGCAGCTTTGCGGTTGGGTTTAGTGGGAAATCCGGCATGTAGTGAAACTGCGGCACTCAGTGCCATTTTAGAGCTGGTGGCGGAGTTGCGGGTGCCAGTACATATTATGCGGATGTCTACGGCACGAGGGGTAGAGTTGGTGACAGCGGCGCAGCAGAGCGGTTTGCCGGTGACTGCTAGTGTGACTTGGCTACATTTATTGGGTAGTACAGCGATTTTGGACAGCTATGATACTAGCTGGCGCTTAGATCCACCGCTGGGTAATGAGGTCGATCAGTTGGCTTTGGTGGCGGGGGTTAAAGCTGGGGTGATCGGGGCGATTGCGGTGGATCATTGTGCCCATAGCTATGAAGATAAAAAAGTGGGGTTTGGGGAAGCTCCGGCGGGGGCGATCGGCTTAGAGTTGGCTTTGCCGGTGTTATGGGAAAATTTAGTATTGCCCGGTCATTTGACAGCGCTGGATCTTTGGCGTGGTTTGAGTTGTGGGGCAGCAGCTTGCTGTGGCTCTGAGCTGTCGCAGAATCTGGTGTTGTTCGATCCAACGGTGAAATGGGTGGCTAATAGCCAAAAGTTACGGTCTAAGTCTGCCAATACTCCTTGGTTCGACAAAGTAATTTCGGGACGGGTAGAGATATTAGCGAATTGACTGTCTATTCTATATCATCCGAAAGCCCATCACTGTCGGTATCAGTCGCAGTGCTGGCATTAAATACTAGACTGGCCCTCAGGTCGATGCCTTGGCCAGATTTCAAGCTATAGTCGTAGCTATGATTTGCTACAGGAATTATGATTTTAATTCACTATGATTTCACCTATCGTTTTTATTTCATACTCAATACGGACTGAACTATTTGGTTTAACGATACCTGCATCAATGAATAAAATTGGTGACTCTGGATGGAGCTGAGTCGAGAATAACTTATTATCTCCAAATCTTTTTTTCGCCTCTTTTATTGCTTCGTTAGAATCATTTCCAGGCAAAAATAGAATGTGCCTCACTATTTTCTTGTTGACCATAACTAACCGAATTTTTTCAGCAGGGTTTTTAATGTCTCGCAATAAATGTAGTGGAATAAGAGTAACAATACGTTGATCATTACTGGATTTATTTGTTCCTCCAACTAATGATTTTTGTGTATAAGTATTCTTTTTATCTTTTAGAGGAATAAGACCAGCCGCATTCCATTTTACCTGATACCCCAAACTTTTCTCAATAATTACTGATCCATCAAGATGTATAATATCTGCACTAGCCATAACTTTATTGTAAATTCTTGTTTCAGATTGTTTTGAAAGTAAGGCATCTGCAACTGACGAACAACTATACAAATTAAATGATAGTAGTAACATCATAGGAAAGATCATTGTGTTTTTCATTTTTAGCTCCTTAAATTAATCGATTTTCGTCGTGTTTTATTTAGCACCCATAATCTAACAATTGACGGAGTGAATCTGGTTGAAATTTAGTTGTAAATAGTTTGTTATCCCCACTTTTTGCTGGGTCAGCAATTTTTCAGTATTGTTTATTTTAATTAATCAGTATTTCCTTTGGTGAAGTAACTTCGTATTCAATGCGGGCAGGAGCACCGGGTTGAATAACTCCAGCATCAATAAACAATAGTGGGAATTTAGGTCTGATTTTTGCTGAAGACACTTCTTTTTCACCAATACTTGCATTAGCATTCTTTAATAAATTATTGAGGCTACTTCCTGGCAAAAACAACTTGTGCTTTGCTGGTTTACCATTAATAGTAATGAGTCCAATATTAGCAGTCGGATTTTTTAGGTCTTCAAGTTCACTTAGAGGTATAAGTGCAATGACATATTTTTTGATGTTAGATTTATTTATTCCACCAAGTGTAAATTTAATAACATAAATATTTTTTTTCCCTTTTATGGGGGTAAACATTGCTTCATTCCATTTAGATGCATACCCCGAGGTGCGGTTAATAAAGCGATGACCTCCACTAAAATGAATGATGTCAGCACTTACCATCAACTTAATATATTTTTTTGTATCAAATTGATCACTGACCGGAATATCAGCTAAAGCACAACTG
>JAYUSV010000060.1:0-2693 GCA_043755495.1 Synechococcales cyanobacterium | reverse complement strand
GACGATGTTAGATCAGACAGTGTATGTGTTTGATGCTTATGGTCAGTTAGAGAGCGTGACCGATCGAAACAGTAACCAAACAACTTATAGCTATGATGCGAAAGGGCATCTAGTAGGAATCACCGACCCAGTAGGCTTGCAGACGCTGTTTACAGTGGTGGGCGATCGAATCACCGAAATGCGCACCCCAGACGGGCGAGTTGTAAAATTCAACTACGATGGGAACGACTTACAGAAGATCACCGATCCAGAAAAAGGAGAACGTTCTTGGACATATGCTGCAGCCGATAAAGGTAGAATTACAACCTTCACAGATGAGCGAGGAAATACCGGCACAGACCACTATGATCAGTGGGGTAGGGTAGATAAAGCCACCTTGCGGGATGGCACAGTGAAGAACTTTACAGTGTCAGATGCCTATCTGCCGGTGTATGCTACCAATATAACCAGAGACCCAAACAGCGCGCCGTCAGTGGTAGTGATACCTGCTGAGCGGACAAATACCACAGTAGATGGTAAAGGTCAGACTATTACCAGAAAAATCAACAAAGAAGGATTGATATCGGAAGTTAGAGATGATCTAGGCTTGAGAGAGAGCACCACAATACGGTCAGATGGCCGTCCGCAGCAGACAGTAGACCAATATGGGTTTGTGACTAGCTATGACTATGATTTATATGGGAATACTACATCAATTGTAGATGGAGACTATGACTTTAAAGCATCGCCAACACGGGTGTTTGGCGATGTAGGAGAAAATGATCGGCTGTTAGAACAGGCTGAAAAATTCTTGGAGTCTAGTGGGCGCAGAACCACAGGAATTGGTACAGCAACCCAGACTTCATTTACGAAGGGAGATGATGGCATAACATACTATGTGATCGGCACCAACCAGAGCTACTTAATTGTGGCATCGGGGCTAACTAAGCAAGAGCTGGCAACAGCACCAAAGAGTGCGCAAGATCAGATAATTGTCAGATCGGTAATAAGTCTGACGAATTTAATTGGCATTAATCGATCAGATCCAACTTCATTACAGCAAATCAGAGTGTTGTCTAATGGAGGGATAGCGATCGGGTATGACCGACATCCTTATGATGAAAATAATCGTAACAAAGATATCGCCCCAACTTTAGCCGGTGGAAGGGTCACGGGTGCGACGTTGTTTGGGCTGGTCGATACGGCACCAAAAACTAATTATCTGTCAGGTTATTACTTGAGTGATACGCGGAAATCAGATAATGATTTTCAAGCCAAAGGAGAATTTATATTTGCATATGTAGACAAATTTGGTAGTCTAAAGCTAAAATCTAATCGAAATAATAACATTGCTAATCGTGGCTCATTTGCGAATAGCAATACATTTTCACCACAGAATTTTAGTTTTGCAGTAGGAGATGTAGTAGTAGGAGATTACAATGCAGATGGGCTGCCAGATATAGCGGCAATCAATGCTTTAGATGAAGTAACAAGACCACAGTTCCAGGTATTGGAATCGAAAGGGACAAGTCATGAAGCACCACCAGGAACCAGAGAGACGGGAGCAAGTTGGAATCCGCCAAACTCTACTTATACAGATAGGTTTTTAAGCAATGGCAAAGGAGACTATTTTGCAGTAGGCAGAAAGCTAGCAACGGTGAATATTGGCGACCAGGGGGGCGATGATTTAGTTGTGGCTACAATTGGAGAGGCTGGTGGCGGGCAAAGCTGGCTATCTTTCTATACTAGCAATACCCAGAGAGAGTTTGACTTAGCTGCTCAGGTGAGTGTGCCATATTATGTAACTGCTTTACAGTCGTACAATACCGTGGCTTCGGGTGTGGCGAATAGTTTGGTGCAGCCTGCGGGGCATGGAGTGATCTATACAGCGGGTAATTTGTACATGATCCCCGATGCTACAAATCCGCAGTTGGTGTTGGATTATGGAGCGGTAGGAAATGTGCAGGGGTTGGTGTCGGCAGATTTTGATGGGGATGGGATAAATGATATTGCGCTAGCAGATAACAATCAGAATCTGAAGGTGTATTTGTTAGATAAAAATCATGCGGTGAAGGGCGGAGCGCCGCAGGTTTCGCATATTAATGTGAAGCCTCGCCAGTTGATTTATGCTGAAGGTAAGCTATTAATTACAGATGGTGGTAGCGGTTTAGATATTATCAAGAATGATTATCTGGCTGCCCAGCAATCAAGTCCGGCGGCGCAAGGTTTGGTGAGCAAGACATTTACTTACGATAAAAAGTTCAATCAGCTTTTAGAGTATGTAGATGAATTAGGTAGAAAAGAAGTTCATGAGTTAGATACTCGGGGCAATGTTACCAAGATTATTCTTGACAAGGGTGGTTTACAGGCGACGACGGAGTACAGCTATAATACTCGGGGACAGGTAGTTGAAGAGATCGATCCAAATCGTAATATTACGAAGCGGGAGTATGACAACTATGGCAGACTGACTAAGGTGAGTTCTGGAATTAGGACGATTGGTGGTTTGCGAGAAGAGTCGTTTGAGTATGCAGATACGTCGGGGAATATTACTAAGAAAACTGATGGCAGAGGGAACGCCACCACTTATAACTACGATAAAATGAATCGTTTGATTGGCACTAGTATTATAGTGTCGGGTAAGGCGGTGGAGTCGAAGACGGACTATTATAAGGATGGTTTGGTGCAGGCGATAACTGATGATAATAAGCACA
>JAYUSV010000059.1:0-8034 GCA_043755495.1 Synechococcales cyanobacterium | reverse complement strand
GGGCAAATACCACCATCTCCGATCGACAGTGTTCGTGGTTGCGCCACAGTTCTTCGTCGGGGATCGTTTGCACTTTTTGCCATAGGTGATCATCGGCGGGCTTTTCTGCCCAGTCATCACCCAAATATCGATCGAACAGCTCTTGGTTACTCTTCGCCACGCAACTGCGGGCGTGAACCCCGTTGGTGATCGCGGTAATCGGGATTTCGGACAAGGGCACATCAGGCCACATGTTTTGGAACATTTCCCGTGAAACAGCTCCGTGCAGCTGGGCAACCCCATTCACAAAACTGGCGTTTTTCATGGCCAAGGCAGCCATACTAAAGGGTGATTCTAGGTCGCCGGTATTCTCTCGACCCAGTCCTAAGAACTCCTCTCTGCCCAAACCATAGGAGTTGGCGTAGTGACCCACATAGTACATGGCCTTATCGGGTGGGAATAGGTCAAATCCAGCGCTCACCGGAGTGTGAGTGGTGAAAATTTGGCTGGACATGGCCACTTGTCTAGCTTCGGCAAAGGTAAGTTTTTCTTGCTGCATCAAAACTTGCAGTCTTTCCAAAATCAAAAAGCCAGAATGGCCTTCGTTCATGTGGTAGACGGTGGGCGCGTAACCAAGTGCTTGCAGAGCACGGAAACCACCGATCCCCAGCATGATTTCTTGATGAATGCGGGTATCCAAGTCGCCGCCATACAAGGCATCGGTAATGTCTTGATCGTAGGGGTTGTTGGGTTCAATGTTGGTGTCGAGTAAATATAGTGGCACAGTGCCTACCTGCACTCGCCAAACCCGAGCATAAACCAAGCGGTTGGGGTATTCTACGGCAATGCGTAGCTCGCTGCCATCAGGCTTGCGCTCTAGCTCCAGCGGCATATTGTAGAAGTCATTCAAGGGGTAGCGCTCTTGCTGCCAACCGTCGGCTCCTAGGTATTGGGCGAAGTAGCCCTGCTGATAGAGCAGGCCAATCCCCACCAATGGAATCCCTAAGTCACTAGCAGACTTTAGGTGATCCCCGGCCAACACGCCAAGACCGCCAGAGTAAATAGGTAAACAGTCTACCAGGCCAAATTCGGCACAGAAGTAGGCGAAGCAGGGTTTGGCTGCCGGGTTTTCGGTACCATGGTGTTTTTTGTACCAGTCACGGCTTTGTTGGTAATCGGCGAGGGCGGCGGTGGCGCGATCCATATGTGCAAGAAATCCGTCGTCGTTAGCAGCTTCTTGCAAGCGGGTTTGGCTGACTTGAGCGATGGTGGCCACTGGGTTGTGTCGGGTTGTTTCCCAGAGATCTCGATCGAGACGACGAAACAGCTCTTTGATCTCGATGTTCCAGTCCCAATAAAGGTTGTAAGCTAATTTTTGCAGGGGCGCTAGCTGGGATGGTAGCGATGGTGATACGTTGAAGGTGCGGATTGGCTGCATGGTGGCTACTCTACTAATTGAATATCCTCTCGGCACTATTCTGCCTGAGATCCCCACAAAAAGTCGTTTTTTCTATATTACCTTCACAATTAGATGCATTTGGCAGCCTAAGTTATTTAAGGATTGCTTGACATCATTGATTGGGTTATGATAAAACAGACTAGTTGGTTTAATTAGTCTTATGATTGATACTCAGTCACCACAAGAACGGATCATCAAAACAGCTTTGCATTTGTTTCATACCCAAGGCTTCCACGCCGTAGGCACTAATCAAATTTGTGCTGAGGCCGAAGTCAATAAAAGCACGCTCTACCACCTGTTTCCTTCTAAAGTCGATATGGTGCTAGCTGCTTTAGAGGTGTATGCCAATAGCATGACTAAAAAAATGCAGCAGATTGCTAAATCCAAAATGACTGCCAGCGAAAAACTAGAGCAGGTCTTTGCTTATCCATTTTTAGCTAATCAAGAGCTGAAAGAACAGTTCGGTAATGTCAAAGGGTGCTTTGTGGGCAATATTGCCCTTGAACTTTCTGGACAAGAAGAACGGGTACGCACATACCTTACCCATGTTTTTCAAAGCTGGGCAGCAGCGATCGAACCAATTGTGCGAGAGCTAGCGACTCTGCAAGGATGTGATGATTTGGATACCAATAAGGTGGCGCAATCGATCATTGCCTATCTTCAAGGGGCGATCTTGTTTGCGAAAGTTGGCAATAATCCCCAATCCATTCAAGATCTGGCGAAGTCAGCAGCTAGGTTAGTTTGTTGATATTCAGTATGTCCAGGACTTTTAACAAGCCGCCTTAGTCTAAGCTAAAAAATCATTAAGCTTGTGTCTTTATCTGCTGTTAGCAGATTATTTTACTTTTTCTTAAACCAACTAGTCTGTTCAACGATTTTAGGAATTAACATGTCTAACTTTCATCCAGTAAATCCGACAACCGCTACTCCCGAAGCCATAGCCGCTTTGGATATTGTCCAGGCTGCTTTTGGAGGTACTCCTAACTTAATGAAAATGCTGGCAACAGCCCCCAACGTTCTTACCAGCATTATGGCCTTGAATCAGGCGGTCAATAGTGGGGAGCTAGGAACTGCTTTAGTAGAGCAAGTAGCCCTGCTTACCTCCGGGATTAATCAGTGTGATTACTGCGTAGCGGTGCATGTCCATGTTGGACAACAAAATGGCCTCAGTCGTCCTGAACTACTAGCTAATCTGCAAGGTCAGGCTAGTGACCCGAAATCTCAGGCTGTTCTGAATTTCACCAAATCAGTGGTAGAAAATCGTGGTCAGGTTAATCCGGCTACTTTGCAAGCATTGCGCGATCAAAAGTTAAGTGACAAGGCAATCCTCGAAATTTTAGGCGTGATCGGCCTCTATACGTTTTTGAACTATGCCAAACATTTGACCCAACCAGTTTTGGATTTTCCGATCGTGGCAGAATTCCAACCTACCACCAAGTAGCACTTGTCATGCTGCTAGGAGCAGCATAAAGTAATATGCAAAACCCAGGTTGGCGATTTACAGCATCACCATTTCACCAAGGCGAACGAGCTATTCAATCTCGGTTAGGAGTCCAAGAACGGATGGATCAACCCGGTCGTCGGGCGATCCGTGATTACCTCACAGAGCAGCATCAGCAATTTTTTGCACAACTACCCTATATCATTGTGGGAACAGTAGATGCTGCGGGTCGCCCTTGGGCCGCATTTGTGACCGGGAAACCAGGCTTTGTGACTGCTCTTGATGCAGATCACTTGCAAATCAACAGCCAACTAGTCTGGAATGATCCATTAGCAACTAGTATCACCAAAGGATCCGAGATTGGAATACTTGGAATAGAGCTACATACCCGTCGTCGAAATCGCCTTAGTGGCATAGTTACAGAAGTTAGCGAAAATAGTATCCAGATTTTGGTAAGACAGAGCTATGGCAACTGTCCTCAATATATTCAATCCAGAGTATTAGAGTTAGGTGCCACAGACCAATCTGCCATTAAGACTACCATTAGTAAACAGTTTCAGTCATTCGATGGCATGGCGAAATCCATGATCCAAAATGCTGATACCTGCTTTATTACGTCGGCTCATCTCGATGAGATAGCGGGCGGTGTCGATGTTTCTCATCGTGGTGGTAAACCAGGGTTTGTGCGTGTTGATGACGATCGAACATTAACCATCCCTGATTTTGCTGGCAACTATTATTTCAATACCTTTGGTAATTTAGAACTCAACGATCATGCTGGATTGTTGTTTTTAGATTTCGATAGATCCGCGACCTGCGACGATCAAAGTGATTTGCTATACTTGACAGGTTCAGCAAAAGTGATCTGGGAAGGAGCTGAAATCAGTGCTTATGAAGGGGCACAGCGATTATTAAAATTTCATTTAAATCATGGATATCGCATGAATCGTAATCTGAATTTACATTGGTCAGCCCCAGAATTTTCGCCATTTCTTGTAAATACTGAGCCTTGGTAAAAGCATCAAAACTTATGACCAATCACATAAATCATCAACGTCATGAAAGCTAAACTACCTTTACCACCATTTACTCTAGACACAGCCAAAGTTCAAGCTGCTGAAGATGCCTGGAATACTCGTGATCCAGAGTGTGTATCTTTGGCTTACACCCTAGATTCAGAATGGCGCAATCGGTCAGAGTTTCTCAGTGGTCGCGCCACTATCAAAGGTGTTGCTTACCCAAGCGGGCTTTCCCTGTATTTCCCAAAGTATGAATGGTCACAGCTCCATGCCCGAGTTCTTGTTTCCGGTGGAGTTAGAAATTTTGGAAGCAGGGTTAGTATTACAGGGCTATGCCACTTGTCCTGATCTCAAAGATAAATTTTCTATGGTTCATATTTTGTTTGATACGATCGATCTAGATCGACATTGACAGTTGATAGAAATGCTCTTTTGTCGTCCTGGTCAATGGCAGAGTCGTAATTCTCCAGGAGAATTACGATCTCTGTGGTTATTGTTCAAAATCTTGCTCACACCCATAATAATCTTTAATCGTAATCCAGATCTCACCGTTGTCTGTGTCAACAAGGGTTGAGTTCTAATATCAAGTAACACGCCAACCGCTACAATGCTGCTCAAAATCAATCATTGGCCCGAGCGGCACAATGCGAGTTGGATTCAGTTCCGGTAAGCCTGCGTAATAAAGACGTTTTACATGGCCAATATCACAAACCGATTGCACGCCGGGATATTGGTACAATGCCCGGCAGTAATCCCAAAGATGCGGGAAATCAACTAGCCGCTGAAGATTGCACTTGAACAGTCCATAATAGGCCAAATCAAATCGAAATAGGGTAGTAAACAAGCACCAATCGGCTAGAGTGATTTCGTCCCCACAAAGGTATCGCTGCTTGGATAGCAATTTATCCCAGGTTTCTAATGCCTGAAATAACTCCGCTACAGCATCTTCGTAGGCTAATTGGGAAGCAGCAAAGCCTGATCGATAAACACCATTGTTAATTGGTTGATAGATTTGATCAATCACTTGATCGATCGTTTCCCTGAGATTCGATGGATAAAAGTCCACAGAATTTGCACCCAATGCATCAAATGCGGAATTAAACATCTGAATGATTTGGCGGGATTCATTATTGACGATCTGATTTGTCTGCTTGTCCCACAATACAGGTACAGTCACTCTCCCCGTATAGTTGGGTGTAGATTTCACATACACCTGCCACAAGTATTCAGCCTGATTTACTGTGTCACGAATGCATCCTGGATAATCAGAAAACTGCCAGCCCTGTTCGCTGATTACCGGATCGACGATCGATAGCCCGATGATATTTTCTAGTCCTTTCAGTTTCCATAACAATGCGGTACGGTGTGCCCAAGGACAGCCTAAGGAAATATAGAGATGATAACGTCCGGCGACAGCGGGAAACCCGCTCGACCCATCTACCGTTACCCAATCATGAAACTGGGTAGACATGCGCTGAAACTGGCCGGTTTCATTCCGTTCAGTCCATTCAGTTGTCCATTTTCCGTGAACTAATTGACCTAATGCCATAATTCCTCTGAAGTAAAAATTGGTTATGTGAATGCGTAGGCGGCCATGCTGAAAGCGCCATAGGTATAACTTTGGTGGAGTTGACCCCCTTTTGCCGCCGATCCGGCTGCCCCCAATGCAACAAGCCTGGAAGTCCCACCGTAGTGAAAAATTGTGCCGTACCTGGCAGCGTAAAAACCATCACCTTCAACAAGCCATGAGCCAAAAACAATAGCCCTAAACTCACCCGCAAGAGTGCAATGCCATACAACACTGTCTCTATCTCAACGGCAGGCTTCGCCAAACGTTGCGATTTCACTTGAGGCACGGCTGGAACAGTATCACGAATCGTAATTTTCATAGGATTTGTCCTGAGTAGAATAGTTCTAATTAGAATTATTAAGCAAATAGAAATCGACCTAGAGCGTAATCTCGACAACCTTGGCGCTGTGTAGCTCTAATACAAGCGGTTGCAATAATGTGCTTTTGTGAGAACCATCGCAGTAGGGAAGGTTCTTAGAAAGCCCGCAGCTACAGAGCCAATGAGTTCCGGCCTCTAGACTCACTGAGACTGAGTTCTGGGAATTAGAGTGGGTCATTTGTGATTTTCTCATTGGTTTGTGATAAAACATTTCTAACTAGAACCATACTAACTAGGCGAGGTGGATCTGTCAAGCATAAAGATGCAAAGTTATTTCTGAAAGGCTTGCTTGAGTTGAACCAGGAGGTCGGTGAGAACCTCTACCTCTGTGGGCTGGAATCGATCAAAGCGTTCTTTGAGATGGGCGATATGGCTAGGGAAAGACTGCTCAAATATCTCTTGTCCTTGGGGGGTTAATCGCACAATTACATTACGACGATTGTCTTCTGGCACTTCACGGATCGCGAGTTGTTTTTTGATGAGGCGATCGATCACCCCGGTCAAAGTACCTTTGGTAATCAATGTTTTCTCACCAATTTCACCCATGCTGAGTCCATTGGTATTGCCCAGTGTGGCAATCACATCAAACTGAGCAGGCGTTAAATTAAATTGTCGAACGTGCGCCTCAGAGTAAGAGGAAAACGCCTGGTATGCCCGAACGAGTTCCCTCACGGCTGGCAAAAAAGACGCTTTCGCTGCTTTAATCGTTGATTTTTCGGGCATGTAGTAGATACCTGATAAAGAATAGAACTATTCTAATTAGTACTACATCATACCCTGATCATCAAGCTCTGGAAACCGGTTTTTGTAGGCGATTTCGGGGGTTAAGTAAAACCGTTGGATGAAGCTACATTGCCAGCGCAGTCTTAAGCGAAAGGCTTTGAGCGAGAATGCCTGTTTGGACTCTGGGGCGAATTGCTTCGCTCTGGCTTCGGCTAAAATGAGCATTGAAGAGGAAGATCGTCCCAAGGTTAAAGTCGAGTGTCTACGCTTACTGGCCAATCTTCAGCTAGATCCAGCCAGGAATTTCTTGATTTCTGGTTTTGTGGATACCTACCTGCGCTTGAACCAGAAAGAAGAACAGGTCTTCATCGCAGAGATTGCTAAAATGGCAACAGTTACTGAACAGGAGCAAATCATGGAATTGACTACTAGTTGGATGGAACGTGGCTTAACCCAAGGCTTGGAGCAAGGATTAACTCAGGGTTTAGAGCAAGAGCGTCGATCGAGTATTTCTAGCTTGATAGAGCTGCGCTATGGCTCGATCGATGAACCATTATTAGCCATTCTTCCTGCACTCATGGCCTTAAACTAGCCTTGTTGGTTTTCGGCTGTTGGTAAATCAATATTTAATTCAGATGTCATCAATCATCTCCCAATGCTAGTCTATCTATTACTAAGCGTCAACTCCAGCTTTCCAAACAAGAGCTAATTGAGCGTTTTCGATCTGTCCAAAATTGATACCTTGTTTCCTCTGAAGTGTCTACTCCCGCAACGCCCTACTCCGTTCAGAATCAGTCATTACCCCCGGTGGCCTTGACTGGAGTAGTTGAGCGTATTACTTTTCATTCGGAAGAGACTGGCTATACAGTGGCACGGCTCCAGGCTCCGCGCTGTCATGATCTGGTCACGATCGTTGGTAATTTTGCGGGTATTCAGGCAGGGCAGACTCTCCAGCTTCAGGGCACTTGGGCAGAGCATCTGCAATATGGCCAGCAGTTTAAGGTAATTTGCTACCACGAGACTAAGCCTGCGACGTTGACTGGGATTGAGAAGTATTTGGGCAGTGGTTTGATCAAGGGCGTTGGCCCGGTGACTGCCAAACGAATTGTGGCGCATTTTGCTCTGGAGACTTTAGAAATTATTGAGCAGCATAGCGATCGATTAATTGAGGTGCCGGGGATTGGCAAGAAGCGGGTGCGAATGATCCAAAAGGCTTGGATTGAACAGCAAGCCATTAAGGAGGTGATGCTGTTTTTGCAAGGCCACGGGGTTTCCACTACTTATGCGGTGAAGATCTTTAAGCAGTATGGGGAGAAGGCGATCGAAGTAGTTACTCGCAATCCCTATCAGCTTGCTGAGGATATCTTTGGGATTGGTTTTTTGACGGCGGATACGATCGCTCAGAAGTTAGGGATTTTACAAGATTCACCGTTTCGTTATCGGGCGGGGATTTCTCATGTTTTG
>JAYUSV010000058.1:0-2727 GCA_043755495.1 Synechococcales cyanobacterium | reverse complement strand
TCCATGACTTTATCAGAAGAGCGGATCATCCCCATAGACTTACGACAAGAGATGTCTCGCTCCTATCTAGAGTACGCCATGAGCGTGATCGTCGGTCGCGCTCTACCCGATGCCCGAGACGGCCTGAAGCCAGTGCATCGCCGGATTTTGTATGCCATGCATGAGCTGGGGTTAACCGCCGATCGACCGTTTCGGAAATGTGCCCGCGTAGTCGGGGAAGTATTAGGTAAGTATCACCCCCACGGTGACACCGCTGTTTATGATGCCTTGGTGCGGATGGCGCAAGATTTCTCGATGCGCAGCCCCTTGATCAATGGCCATGGTAACTTTGGCTCGATCGACAACGATCCCCCAGCAGCGATGCGGTATACCGAATCACGGTTACAAGCTTTAACCGGCGTAGCATTGCTCCAAGATATTGAATGCGAAACCGTAGACTTTGCCGATAACTTTGACGGCTCTCAACAAGAGCCTACCGTATTACCAGCAAGGATTCCCCAGCTTTTGGTGAATGGTTCTTCGGGTATTGCAGTAGGCATGGCCACCAATATTCCGCCCCACAATCTGGGCGAAGTGGTAGATGGTTTGATGGCGCTAATTCGCAATCCAGACATCACTGACCTAGAGTTGATGCAATATATACCTGGCCCTGATTTCCCCACCGGCGCACAGATTTTAGGTGTATCGGGCATCAAGGAAGCCTACACCACCGGACGTGGTTCGGTCGTGATGCGCGGTGTGGCTTCGATCGAAACCCTAGAATACGCTGGTCGCCAAGACCGCGAAGCCATTATCATCACCGAGCTGCCCTACCAAACCAACAAGGCTGGGATGATTGAACGGATCGCCGAAATGGTCAATGAGAAGCGCCTAGAAGGCATCTCTGATATCCGGGATGAGAGCGATCGAGATGGCATGCGGATTGTGATTGAGCTGAAGCGGGATGCTTATCCTCGGGTAGTTTTAAACAACCTCTACAAGCAAACACCGGTTCAGAGCAACTTCGGCTGCAATATGCTGGCGATCGTCGATGGCGAACCGCAGTTGCTAACTATCAAGAAATTTCTGACAGTCTTTTTAGATTTTCGGATTACTTCGATCGAGCGACGGACTCGTTACGAACTGCGTAAAGCCCAAGAGCGCGATCATCTCTTGCAGGGTTTACTGATTGCCTTGGCTAACATGGAGGCAATGATTCAGCTTATTCGTGGTTCTGCTGATAGCGCCACCGCTAAACAAGAAATGATCGATCGGTTCCAGCTTTCAGAAGTGCAGTCTGATGCAATCTTACAAATGCAGCTTCGGCGCTTGACTGCTTTAGAAGCAGATAAGATTCAGCTTGAGCATGATGAGTTACAAGTTAAAATCACTGATCTAGAAGATATTTTGGCACGCCGTGAACGGGTGTTAGAAATTATCGAAACTGAAGTAACCGAAATTAAAGCAGCTTTCTCAACTCCGCGCCGCACAGTGATTGAGCATAGCGATGGCGATTTGGTAGACATTGATTTAATCGCTAACGAAAAAGCACTAATTCTAGTTACCGAACAGGGCTACATCAAGCGGATGCCGGTAGATACCTTCAATATTCAAAGCCGCGCCACCCGAGGTAAGAAGGGTACGGGCATGAAGGAAGAAGATGCGGTGGAGCATTTTATTACTTGCTGTGACCACGATAGCGTATTGCTATTTAGCGATCGAGGAGTGGTCTATCACATCCGCGCTTACCAAATTCCGGCTTCTTCTCGCACGGCCAAAGGAATGCCTTTGGTGCAAATGCTGCCAATTCCTCGTGAAGAAAAAATTACTTCAGTAGTACCGGTAGATGCTTTTGCTGATAATGAATATCTGGTAATGCTCACAACCAAGGGATTTGTGAAGAAAACTGCCCTGGCTGCTTTTGCCAACATTCGTTCCAATGGCCTAATTGCCATTTCCCTGGAAGAAGGCGATCAGTTGCGTTGGGTACGGCGAGCAAAAGCTGAAGATAGTCTGATTATTGGCACTCGTATGGGAATGTCGATTCACTTTCGTACTAACCATGAGCAGTTGCGGCCTTTGGGGCGGGCAACTCGGGGCGTTCGATCGATGTCTTTAAAGAAAGGCGATGAGCTAATTGGGATGGATGTATTGCCTTCTCAGGTGGTGAATGCGATTGCTGAGGCCACTGAAGCTGATACTGGCGCAGAAGTAGAAGTACTAGATGCAGTAGAAGCTGAAGTGGTAGAAGGTGAGGAAATCATCGAAGAGGTGGCTAGTGCAGGGCCTTGGGTGCTGGTAGTTACTACTGGTGGTTTGGGTAAACGGGTGCCAGTAGCGCAGTTCCGGTTGCAGAAGCGAGCTGGGATGGGTGTGATGGCTACTAAGTTCCGCAAAAAGGGCGATCAAATTGCGGCGCTGCGAGTAGTTAATCCTGGTGATGAGATGATGATTGTAACTAGCCGAGGAATTATTATTCGTCAGGCGGTGGATGCAATTTCGCCCCAGTCGCGGATGGCTACGGGTGTCCGGGTACAAAAACTAGATGCTGATGATGCAATCTTAGCTGTAGCTTTGGTGCCACCAGGAGAAACGGAGGCAAGTGATGCTCTTGAGGAAGAAGGTGGTGAAGAGGATTCCTAAATTTCTCTCTACTCCCTTCCCGTCATAAGAATATAGACGGAATGCGTGGGTAAAAGCCTTGCTCAGAGCCAAAAAAGATCCATGTTCTTCTAGCGGGAAGGGAGT
>JAYUSV010000057.1:0-2740 GCA_043755495.1 Synechococcales cyanobacterium | reverse complement strand
GAACATTACTACTTTTTTGAATTTTCTTCCATCAGGATCATTGATTGCTATGCCCCTTCCTGACTACTTTTCACTGAGATGTGTCCGGCAGCCAGGATTCTAACTTACCGAATAGTGAAATTGGTAAATTGTTACATTAAAACAAAAATATAGATGCCCGATTGATCGAGATAGACTATAAAAGCCATTGCTAATCTTAATAAAATTAAGCGTAACTGGAGTGATTTATGAATAATAAACCCAAAATCCCCAATGCTGAGGTTAGAGCTAGGTCGGTCAAAAATATGCAAGAAGTGAATCGGCAGTTTGACCTGGCAATATTGCTATTGGATGAGGCGATCGCAATTATGGATCGTGAGTTGCTAACACAGCGACGGGCAAGATTAGAGCGGCGAACAAAAGCTGCCATGGCAGCACAAAGTTCTGATACCGAGATTCTTTGAAGAAAATTCCCAGTGTTACTCATTCAAAAAATACTAAAAAAGACCGATCAATATTTGATCGGTCTTCTCAAATTAACGATGAAAAAAGCCGGGTTGGTGAGGATCGCCGATAGCATAGCGTCGCCGTTAGGCGATACCCCACCCCAAACCAGCAACTAGACGATCGGAGCCATCTTCACTTCGCTAGCAATCAACAACTGTGACAACTCTTCAGAATCCACAGTCTCTTTTTCTACCAGCATCTCAGCCAACTTATCGAGTACATGCTTGTTACCAACCAAAACATCCTTAGCTCTTTGGTAAGCCACAGCCACCAAATCACTAACCTCTTCATCAATCATCGAAGCAGTCTCTTCCGAGAAATCTCGCTCACTTGCGATGTCTCTACCCATAAACATGCTGCCTTGCTGACGACCCAAAGCTACAGGGCCGAGCTTCTCACTCATCCCAAAGCGAGTCACCATTTGCCGAGCAGTACGAGCAACTTGCTGAAGGTCATTAGAAGCACCAGTCGTAACTTCTTCATCACCAAAGATAATCTCTTCAGCAATTCGACCACCCAGAGCCACAGCCATCTGGTTTTGCAAATAAGAGCGGCTATATAGGCCAGATTCTAATCTTTCTTCACTAGGAGTGAACCAAGTCAAACCACCGGCACGACCGCGAGGAATAATGCTGATTTTTTGCACAGGATCATAGTCGGGCATCAAAGCACCAACTAAAGCGTGACCAGCTTCGTGGTAGGCCACCAAGGTTTTGCGCTTTTCGCTCATCACCCGGTCTTTCTTCTCAGGACCAGCCATAATCCGATCGATCGCGTCGTTCACTTCGTCCATGGAGATTTCGGTGAGGTTGCGACGAGCTGCCAAAATAGCCGCTTCGTTCAACAGGTTAGACAAGTCAGCACCAGTAAAACCAGGAGTCCGACGAGCGATCTTTTCTAGATCCACATCTTTAGAAAGCGTCTTGCCCCGAGCATGAACCTGCATGACTTCCAGACGACCAGCAAAGTCTGGTCGATCGACTACTACTTGCCGATCGAAACGACCGGGACGTAATAGCGCTGAATCCAATACATCAGGACGGTTGGTAGCAGCAATAATAATAATGCCAGTGTTACCTTCAAAGCCATCCATCTCGGTCAGCAACTGGTTCAGAGTTTGCTCGCGCTCATCGTTACCACCGCCCATACCAGCACCACGCTGACGACCAACTGCGTCTATTTCATCAATAAAGACGATGCAAGGAGACTGAGACTTGGCTTGTTCAAACAAATCACGAACGCGGGAAGCACCCACACCCACAAACATTTCTACGAATTCGGAACCAGAGATGGAGAAGAACGGTACACCAGCTTCACCGGCTACTGCTTTAGCCAAGAGAGTTTTACCGGTTCCAGGCGGGCCTACCAGCAATACACCTTTGGGAATTTTGGCACCCAAAGCAGTGAACCGATCGGCATTTTTCAAGAAGTCTACAACTTCAGTTAATTCCAACTTAGCTTGGTCAATACCGGCCACATCACTGAAAGTAACCTGAGAGTTTGGCTCCATTTGAACTCTGGCTTTAGACTTCCCAAAGTTCATGGCCTGATTACCAGGGCCATTTTGGGCACGACGGAAGAGGAATATGATGCCAACCAACAGCAGCACAGGCAGGAATAAGGTGCTAAGCGCTCTGAACCAAACGCTTTCTTCGGGCTGAGGCTGAACGACGATGTCTACTTTGTTTTCGGTCAAAATATCAAACAAACCAGGATCGTTGGGTAGGCTTACCAGCACCCGCACATTGTCTTGGGGGTTGCTGAAGACAGCCCGAGTTTTGTCAGAGCTGATGCCGACTTGGCTAATTTCACGGGCTTTAACCTTACTAATAAATTCGCTGTATTGAGCCGTCTTCTGAGCTTGGGGACGAGGCTCAAAGAAGGTGGTGGCCACGGCGATTACTACTATAGCCAGTAGTACATACAGTCCTGCGCTCTTCCATCGTTTATTCACGCTGAGTCTTCTCCTAAATATGCTGCTGTTAAATCGGGTGATTATTAAGCTTTCTTGGTTGTTATTAACTTATGTTAACGCTTCTCTCATTTCCCGCGCTACCTTCTGCTCAAGTTTTTTTACGGTTTTCCGTAAAATCGCCCAGAAAAGCTTTAGTGAGTGCTGAAAAAGTAGGTTGGGGATATTGCCTGGTACCAGTGGCTGAAATCACGGTATGAATGGGCACGAGCTGCACCACAGAGTTGCTGTAGGCCAGACCAACAAAGCGATCGATCACATCTAAATTCCAAGGTTGCTCAT
>JAYUSV010000056.1:0-8128 GCA_043755495.1 Synechococcales cyanobacterium | reverse complement strand
ACGCGAACGGAAGCCCTCTGGGAAGAATTCCTGCGCCTCCAACTAAAACCCCGCACCCGCCAAGAATATGCCAAGGCGATCGATTACTTCTGCCGATCAATCGGGTACGACAACGATTCGTGTAATTTGGTATCATGACGTGCCATAAACCCTTGAATAGCAACGCTTTCAAGGATTCATTGATAAAACAATAGTAAACCGTTTAATTTATGTTTTTAGTTGAATCCGCAGTTTGCATAAACAGAGTATTCTCAATACTCTGTTTACAAATGAAACATCAGCATAAAATAGACAAGTAATTTAGCTAAATTATACTTCTTGTATACCAGGCTGAAGCAGCCTAAAAGCATTTTGTGCTGCCACCTCTGCTCGCGCAGAAGTAACTTTTTGATAGTGTAAAGTAGTTTGAATGTTTTCGTGCCCCATGAGTGCCCGTAACTCTTCGATACCCATCAACCCAACCCGCTCGGTAGCAAAAGTATGGCGCAGATCGTGAATCCGAGCATTTTGTAACAAGGGTTCTGGATGAGTGAACTTTTGCCAATAAGTGTACACAGTACGATAGTTCCAACGAGATACTTGTCCAGTTAAAGGACGTTTAGCTGTAAATAAGGCAGGGCAGCCATCATGATGATTATGCCGAAGATACTTGTCCAGTGCATTTCCAGCATCTTCATTATAAAAACACCATCGTTGTTTGTTGCCCTTACCAATGACTTGAAATCGGCGATTAGTTAAGTCAACCTCAGCTAGATCTAATGCCAAAATTTCTGCGATTCTGGCTCCACTACGATGGAGTAAAGACACCAACGCATTCAAGCGAACATCTGGAGCGATTACCTGGTAAAGCTGCTCTAACTGTTCTGGGGTAAGGTAACGAATCACTCGGTCACTCGCATGTTCTCCTTTATTCGAGTCCGGTTTACGGCGACGCAAACGAGCAATGGGATTGGTAGAGATATGTCCTTGCTCAACAGCGAAATTGAATAATGCCTGGATGACTGCTTGATGACGATGATGGGTAGTGTAAGCCAGATGTGTCAACCCGTTCAGATAAGCTTCTAAAGTCGGGCGACTGATGACTGCTATCGGATATTGCCCATATTCCTGCAAAAATGGCATCAAAGTTAGCTCGTAGGACTGCTGAGTCTTTGGGGCTAATCCCTGACGATCAAGAAACTGTGTTGCAATGGCAGCTAAAGATTTCAATCAGCTAATATTTGTCTTGAAAAATGAATACTTTGCAGTAACAGCAGTATATCTTTAATTGCATATCAATTATCAGCACTTTATGAATACTTTAGAAATGAATCATGAGCCACAGCCCCAAGAATCTCTAGCGGCATATATTCGACGCATTCGGACTCAGATGGGGTTGAGCCAACGAGAACTGGCTGAAGGAGCCGGAATTCATCTACAAAGTATTGGCAAATTGGAACGAGGAAAAACGTCCAAACTGAACCGCAAAACTCAGAGTGCTTTAGCCTGTGCCCTCAAAATCCCCTCAGAGTACCTCACCGCAGTTGGGCGTGGTGTCGCCATTGATTTATCGCCAACGATCAAGTTTTGTCCACACTGTTGGATAGCAGGGACAGAAGCAGATCCTCTCTGGATGGACTATCGGGCTAAGTACTGTTTTTTATGTAGTCACTTACTTCGCCAACAGTGCAGTCAATGCACTGAACCGATTGTTTCGCTCAAGCATCGCTTTTGTCCATATTGCGGTACTGGCTACAAGTCAGTACCGTCCTCATCCATTTCATGAAAGAGTTACGATTATGCCCAGTGTTCAAGAAACTGCCTATCCCCGTCTCAAAAGCAATATTACGCTCAAGGAATTGACGGCGATCTACACACCCACGACAGAAGAGTTAACGTTCGCTAAACAGTCAACTATCAATGGAAGTGCTACGCGATTAGGATTCCTCATCTTACTGAAAACGTTTCAAAGACTGGGTTACGCTGTATTAAACCAAGATGTGCCAGCCAGTATTATCCAACATATTGCAATGGCTGCACATTTGAATATCTCTAAGCGGGATTTAGAATACTACGATACTGCGGCGACTCGCAAACGACACCTCGGCTTGATTCGAGACTACTTGCATCTGCATTCTTACAATCCTTCGGCTAAAGTCGTAATGGTGGAAGCAATTCGCGCAGCGGCATCGACCAAGCAAGACTTGGCAGACTTGATTAATGTAGCGATTGAGGAGTTGGTGCGTCAGCGTTTTGAACTACCTGCATTTCACACTCTCAACCGCACGGCTCAACAAATCCGTGCTCAAGTCATGACCACCTTTTACCAGCAGGTCAATGACCGCTTAAACCTTGCCAGTCGCCAACAACTCGATAATCTGTTAACGATCACACCCATTGCCACAATGACAAGTTGGAACGATCTCAAACAAGATGCTGGCAGACCTACCCTGACACATTTGCAAACTTGGATCGATCGATTGCAGCAATTGCGTCAATTACCCGAGCATAAGTCCCCCTTGATGGAAATTCCACAGGTGAAGGTCAAGCATTTTGCCCAGGAAGCAATGACACTAGATGCTGCGCGGATGAAAGAGATGGAGCCAGCAAAGCGATATACGCTGATGGTGGCATTAATAAGTGCCCAGTATGCTTGCACTCTGGATGACTTAGCAGAGATGTTCATCAAGCAAATGCAGCAGATGCATCAGAAAGGAAAAACTGCTTTAGTGCAATACCGAGCGCAGACGCAATCAAACACTGATGAACTGATTGCGACCTTGCGAGAAATGGTGCTGGCTTACCAACAAGAGGGCGACATTCCACACCGATTTGCCGCTATTGAAGCGGTAGTTGGAGAAGAGAGCCAAACCATTGTCCAACAGTGTGATGCTCACCTAAACCACGCTGACAATAACTATTTTTCGTTGATTCAGGAATTCTATAAAAGTCATCGAGCTACTCTTTTCCGGTTACTAGAGGTGTTACCCCTCCGCTCCAGTTCTCAAGACAAGACACTAGAAGCAGCGATCCAGTTTTTGTTGGAACACCGAAACAATCGGCAGGCCAGCTTACCAATTATCACTATTAAAAATGCTGGAACTGATTCAGAACAGCGATTACAACATCTCGACCTGAGTTGGACTCCTGCTAAGTGGTGGTATCTAGTCACCGAACAACGCACTCATGTCCCCATGCCAGAGGCTGTGAACCGTCGCCACTTTGAAGTGTGCGTTTTCTCGCACCTCTACATTGAAGGGAGTTCTGATTATGGGGACTACTACAGCCAGTTAATCGATTGGGAGCAGTATGATTCTGCCATTGTGGAGTATGGACAACAGGTTGAGTTGCCTACTGACCCCAAGGCATTTGTCACTCATGTGCAGCAATGGCTGACTACCTGTGCCACTACTTTTGATGATGATTTTCCCGCTAATGCGGATGTCGATTATCAGCGTGACCGTTTAGTGATTCGCAAACCAAAACCCAAAAAAGTACCCGGAGCGGCAGAATTGAAGGCGCAGATTGCCGCACGAATTCGTCCAGTTAACTTGCTCGATAGCTTGATTGACACCGAGTTATGGCTCAACTGGACGCGCTTCTTCAAGCCCAAATCAGGGCATGATGCGAAGCTGGATCGTCCCATCGATCGCTACTTGGCAACGACCTTCTGTTATGGCTGCAATTTAGGTCCGGCTCAAACGGCTGTCTCCCTTCAGGATTTTGACCGACGACAAGTTTCTCATGTGCATCAACGACATATCGATGTAGACAAATTGCACTCTGCTATCACTGTCATCATCAATGCCTACAACCGCTTCAACTTGCCGAAATATTGGGGTACAGGGCATCGAGCCTCAGTCGATGGGACTAAGTGGGATATCTACGAGAATAATTTATTAGCGGAGTACCACATTCGTTACGGTGGCTATGGTGGCATTGCTTACTACCACGTCTCTGATACTTATATTGCCCTCTTCAGTCACTTCATCCCCTGCGGGTTCTGGGAAGCTGTTTATATTCTCGATGGATTGCTACAAAACCAATCCGAGATTCAGCCAGACACCATTCATGGTGATACACAAGCTCAAAGTGCCACGGTTTTCGCATTGGCCTATCTGTTGGGCATCAAGCTGATGCCGCGCATTCGCAACTGGAAAGATTTGAAGTTTTATCGTCCAAGCCGCTCTGTACGTTACAAACATGTTGATAATCTCTTCACCGATCCGGTTAATTGGGAATTGATTGAAACCCATTTACCGGATATGCTGCGGGTTGCTCTTTCGGTCAAAGCTGGCAAGATTAATGCTTCTACCGTGCTAAGGAAGCTGGGCACCAATAGCAATAAAAATAAGCTCTATCAAGCGTTTCACGCTTTGGGCTGTGCAGTTAGAACTGGATTTCTGCTTCAGTACCTGAATGACGCACAGTTGCGATCTACGATCCAGGGAGCAACTAATAAGAGTGAATCTTTCAATCATTTTGTGCAGTGGTTGTCGTTTGGCGGTGAGGGCGTGATCACTTCCAATAATCGGGAAGAGCAGCGGAAGATGATCCGTTATAACCACCTGGTGGCAAATTGCTTGATTTTTTACAATGTCTACGAAATTAGTCGCATTCTTAATGAGTTGAAACAGGAAGGATACCCGCTAGATGCTGATGCTGTGGCCACCCTCAGCCCCTATTGGACACAACATGTGAACCGATTTGGGAGCTACGACCTAAACCTTGATCGTTGTCCGCCTCCGATTGATTATGACTTGACAGTAATACAAGATATTGAATCCGAAATACCACAATAATAAAACGGTTCACACCTCTTCTAAAAACAGATCTTCTAAAGCATTGCTGTTTA
This sequence comes from Synechococcales cyanobacterium, assembly GCA_043755495.1. GTDB lineage: Bacteria > Cyanobacteriota > Cyanobacteriia > Cyanobacteriales > Chamaesiphonaceae > JAAFHZ01. Next base: position 3,294 of record JAYUSV010000056.1, on the reverse strand, counting down.
AAGGTTTATGGCACCTCATGATACTAAATTACACGAATCGTTGTCGTACCCGTTAATGAGATCTGTGCGGGCAATGAATTGATTATGGTTGTTGCCGTTGATGCCAAGAAAGCATTCGCCGTGGGCCAAGTGTTCACGAAGACTGCTGCCACCGCAGACGGGGAAGAAAGCGAATGGGCTGAGTGTTATCAGTTCGGGGTGATTCATTGAGATCTCCCAATCGCGCGGCAGTGGATCTTTCACCGTGATTTGGATGGTCATGGTGGTGGCGTTGGATTTATTGGAGTCCATTTTCCTTGCTGGTTTTGCAAAACTTCCCAAGGATCAGGCTTTGCCCTGTGATTGATTGAGTGCTGGTAAAAAACAAGGGAGTCCATGACCATGGACTCCCTTGTTTTTTGATCGCTGCTTACTACTTCCGGTAGAAAACGTTGGTGACAATGGTGATGACTGTAGCTGAGGCGATTAAGCTAAAAGCCAAATTGGTCAGTGATTGATTGGCCTTCTGATATACCAGAAAGTCAGAATGAGAGCGGTCTTGGCTCTCTTGTATCTTGTCGATTTTGCCAGATAGACCTTGAACTGTGATAGCTAGATCTTTGACTAGTGTTTGTAGTTTTTCCACGTTGGCCACGGTGATACCTCTTTTTGATTGTAGCAAGTCCAACCGTATCGGGCTTCGCCCAAAATCAATGGTGACGATAATTTTTTGCTTTTGTCGGAGTTGATCGAACTTCAAGCCGATCGGTATCGATGTAACTAGTGAATCGTTTAGCTGTGTGAACGGGCGGAGTATTGATTTTGATTGGGATCGGTGGCTCCAAAGTAACAACCCAGTGATATCTGCGATCGATCATGACAGCCTTAAGAACAACAATGCCCTGCTCAGTGCCGATTTGATAGCTTCGTTGCGGGAGAATTGGCAGTCCGTTGGCCAGGGCTTGAATGTCGTTGTAACTGGCCTGCCGGACAACGGTAGAGCCACATTTCTCGGGGCGAAAATCTGACAATGCAAGATATTCACCAGATTTGATAGACTCCATCACCCAGGCCGCATGGTACTCTGCGAGTTGGCAGCAATCGCCAAGATCTTCGTAGGGGATGTTTGGGGTCAATTTTGGCATTGGTCGCGGTCATTGGTGGAGTCGATCGATCCTAGTATGCAAGCCAAGGGTTAATTTTGCACCCAGCAAAGCACCGAATCATCGAGCAAAAAAATTCCCCAGATAACTGGGGTGATTGATTACTGCTGTTGGGGAGGTAATCGATCGAGCAGCAAGTCGAGTTTATCGTTGTTGGAATTCAAGAGGCGAAGGATGGTGGGGCGGTCTTCATCGATCGAAGAAGAAAGATTGACTAGACCAAGAGAGATTGATTCAAGCCGTGTCATACGTTCCTCGTGTCGTCGATTATTCTCTTCATTCAGAGACTCAATCCGCTGCATACGTTCTTCATGCTGTAATCGATCGGTAGTGGAATTATCAAGCATGGCTTGAATGGCACGACCGTTGGAATTGGCAAGAGCCTTCAGCTCTATCACTTCACCTTGGAACTGTTGCTGAGAGAGCAGAATTCCTTGGAGGATGGACTGCATTTCTTCAAAGGACATAGAAGACATAATAGAATACCTCTTAATTTGATTATACAAAATTGACTGCGAAGCCTCAAGATACTGGGGCTTCGCCCTTTTTAGTTAGGAGTGGAATTATTTACAGATTACAGTAATTATTGATTTACAGTTTTACTGTAATTCGTATTAATCTGGAGTACCAAAGCGTTTGGTTAGGAACTCAACAATTTCCGCAGTTACAGTAGTTCTGGCTTTTCTGGATTCGATCTGCCAATGCTCCCGTAGGTACCTGGGGACTTTAACGGTGATGGAAACCGGAGAGTCATCTACTGAAGGTAAATCAGTAATTACAGATTGCTGTAAAGAATCTTTTACAGCATCATCATTTTCTCGAACTGCCTTAGCAGCCTTCATCGCATCGCCAAATTTGCCGCCCATATTGCCTCGATTTCTTTGCCTAGGTTTTCGTAATCATGCCACGCCAGTCGTTGCTGGGTGTTTTTAAGATCCCGGATGGGAACGCCAGAAAGAGCAGCTTTGCCAAAACCCAGAGAACGGCGAATCATCGTCGTAAAGACCGGAATGCCAGCTTCGCACAGGTCATCACGCAAGATTTTTCCATCTGTATTAGGAGAAGGAGGGTTAGCAGTAATGAGCGCACGATATTGAGCATCTGCCCTCAAGCCTTTAAGAGCCTCTGCTGTTTGGAGCATAGGGTTGAGACTGAGAATGTCAGGGATGGTGGGTAAAACAAGTAAATCAGCTTGATCAGCTAACTCCTTGAGATCGTCAGTGCCAGGTCTTGCAGCAGTATCGATAATAATTAGCTCATGCTCTGGGACAAGTCTCACAGCTTTGCGTTCATCAGCAACAGTGAAAGGAAGTTTACCCCTTTCACCCCACTCCAGACAGGATCGGTTAACGTCTCCATCAATCAGCAAAACCTTAAACTTGTCACTGAAAAAAGTTGCAAGATGGACGGCTGTTGTAGATTTACCGACACCACATTTGTATGATGCCACGGTCAGGATTTTCATGTGTAAACAGGTAAAACTGTAAATGCGTAAGTACACCTTACCACATGTATAAATATACAGACTAGTGTAAAGCCATAAATTTGTATTTACAGTTTTACGCTAAAGAATTTCGATGTGGTAATTTGCTCATAGTAAATCGAAGTGAGTTTCAAAAGTACATTTCTACATATTTACAGCTAAAGGTAAAACTGTAAACAGGTACTTACAGAATAGGTGAACCTAAGTACTGAGGCAAAAACTCTTCCCGGAATAAATTCCCTTACTTTTTTATTTGTAAAAACATATTTACAGTTTTACAGATAGATATGGGATCGATAGTTTAGGTAACACTAAGGCAATCGAGGTAGGTAGTCGATTGTCTTTGGGGGAATAATAGAGGCGAAGAATTGGAAAAAATGAATGCCAAAGATGCCCGAGGGGAAAAATAATCGCTTGGGGGCAATGCGCAAATTTTGTGATGGCACTGGCCGCGATGATTTTTTTGAATCGCCGTCGTGTAGAAACTGTGGAGGTAGTGGAAAGGTGAACTTAGCTGGGAGTGTTAGCACCTTCAAAGGAACAGATGGCTAACAATTACATATTTACTGTTACAAGTAAAACTGTAATTGTGTAATTATGGTTTTACTTAATAGTGAATCTGCTGCAACTCAAGAAAATCGAGGATGAGGTAGAGCTTTTTGGACTGGT
>JAYUSV010000055.1:0-2748 GCA_043755495.1 Synechococcales cyanobacterium | reverse complement strand
TTTGTAAAACCACAATACAACCGCCAGTTGAACCATCAATGTGATAACTAATATAAGTACCCATGACACTAGAAAATATTCCTGAAGCCATCGCAATTAAAGTCATATGATCAAAATTATCACTTAGTAGATATGCTGTTGCCCCCGGAGTTACCAGCATCGCCACCACTAAAATAATACCTACAGTCTGAAGCCCTGCCACAGCCGTGAGTGAGAGCAATGACAACAAAACATAGTAGAGAAAAGTTGTGTTTAAGCCGATCGATCGAGCATGGGTAGAGTCAAAGCAAAACAGAATCAAATCTTTGCGTAATACTGCCAAAGTTGCCAGTGTAATAATGCTAATTATGATTGTTTGAATAATATCAGCATCAGAAATACCTAAGACATTGCCAAATAAGATGTGAGTGAGATCGATCGAACTCCTGATTTTAGAAATCAGCACTAGCCCTAAAGCAAAAAAACCAGTGAATACCAAACCAATTACCGTATCTTCTTTGATACGAGTTTTGGACTTAATAAACCCGATCGAAACCACTGAACCAATCCCAAAAACAAATGCTCCGATCGCCAGTGGAATATTTAGTAAATAAGCAATTACTACTCCCGGCAAAACTGCATGAGAAACCGCATCGCCCATCAAAGCCCAGCCTTTTAAAGTCATATAGCAAGAAAGAGCAGAACAAACGAATCCTACCAAAGCACTAACCAAAATGGCCTTGAGCATAAATTCATGCTGTAATGGCGCTACGAACCACTGAACTAAATCCATCACTATATCTCCTGTTTTTTAACCTAGCCGCTGTTTTGCCGACGAAAAATCACCGATCAAACCACCAAAAGCACGAGAGAGATTTTCTTCGGTGAATACCTCTGAAGTATTGCCATAAGCTAAGATGTTGCGGTTAATCAGCACTACTTTGTCACAAAATGTGGTGATCGAAGTTAGATCATGAGTAGAGATTAAAACAGTATGCCCAGCTTGCCGTAACTCTATCAACAAATCAATCATCATTTTTTCGGTTTTAATATCAACTCCCGCAAAAGGTTCATCTAATAATAGCGTTGTGCCTTGCTGTGCCAATGCTCGAGCAAAAAAAGCGCGTTTTTTTTGCCCCCCCGAAAGTTCACCAATTTGTCGATCGCGCATCTGCCACATTTCTACTCGTTCGAGGCTTTCTCGAACAGCCTGTTTATCTGACAATTTAGGAATTCGCAGTAAGTTCATATAGCCATAGCGACCCATCATCACTACATCATAGACGCTCACAGGAAACTGCCAATCTACTTCTTCTGACTGCGGAACATATGCTACTAGGCTTTTCTTTTGGACTTGACGAATAGGTAAGCCATTAACTAAAACCCTACCAGTAGCTGGCGTTACAAAGCCCATAATGGCTTTAAATAAAGTTGATTTTCCGGCACCATTCATGCCGACTAAACCACAAATAGTCCCGGCTTCAAGTTGCAGTGAAGCGCCATGAAGAGCCACTTTGCCATGATAAGCAACGGTTACATTTTCAATATCAATACTTATATTCATGGGTTTTCTCTATTTGCTCTGTAAGCCGGTAATTAAGGTATTAACGTTATGTTCTAAAAGCTTAAGATAAGTTGAGGCCGGATCATCGGGGGGTGATAAAGAATCTACATAAAACACTCCGGCAAACTTTGCACCCGATTCTTTAGCAACTTGGCGCTGTGCCTTATCACTAACGGTACTCTCACAAAATACAGCCGGAATTTTGTTGGCTTTTACGGTATTAATTACTTTCTCTACTTGTTTTGGTGTGGCAAGCTGCTCGGCATTAACGGGCCAAATGTAAACTTCTTTTAAACCGTAGTCCCGAGTGATGTATGAAAATGCTCCCTCACAGCTCACCATGTAGCGCTTTTCGGCAGGGATAGCCAAGACTGCTTGTTTTAACTTTTGATCGACTGCCTTGATCTGACTGCTATAGGCTTGAGCATTTTCATTGTAAGTAGTTGTGTTAACTGAATCGATTTTGTTTAATGCCTTGCGAATATTTTCCACATAAGTCAAGGCATTTTTAGGAGACATCCAGGCATGGGGATTCGGCTTTCCGGCATAAGAGTCTTCAGCAATATTTATCGGTTCAACACCTTCACTTAGCCTCAGGTGGGTCACTTTAGGAAGGCTATTGTAAAATTTATCAGCCCAGCGCTCTAGATTTAATCCATTATCCAGAATTAGGCTAGCGTCTTTACCCCGGACTAAATCACTGGGGGTGGGTTCATAGCCATGAATTTCGGCACCTAGTTTGGTAATAGATTCAACTGTTGCTTTTTCTCCAGCGACATTTTTGGCCATGTCTGCTAGGACAGTAAAGGTAGTAAGGATAACTTTTTTATCTTTGGATGTGGTCGCCATCTTGGGGGGGGCACCCTGCTGGGTTGAAGTTTTAGCGCAGCCATTAATCAAGACTCCCACCGATAGCCCCAAGGCTACAGCTTGAAAATGCTTTAAGAATGGAAAGATACTATTAAAGACGGGTGTATAGACCATCATTGCTTCTAAGAATTATCCTGGATGTCTAAAATCTATCACAAAAAAGCAAAATATGAAAGGATTATGAGAACAAAATCCAAGCTGTCTAACAACATGGATCGGTAGGAGTTGCATCGGGATACTCCCTTCCCGTCATAAGAATATAGACGGAATGCGTGGGTAAAAGCCTTGTTCAGAGCCAAAAAAGATCCATGTTCTTCTAGCGGGAAGGGAGTAGA
>JAYUSV010000054.1:0-2749 GCA_043755495.1 Synechococcales cyanobacterium | reverse complement strand
GCAGCTAAGATTATGGCAGAAGTGGGAAAAATTGCTGAATTGAGAAAGCTCTGGAAGATCAGCGAAACCGGCTATAGTATTCGCACAACATTATTCAGTCACTTTTTACCTTTATCCGCGTAAATTAATCTAAATGTTAAGAATTGCCATTGTCGATTACGACTCCGGAAACCTGCACTCGGTATGTAAAGGCTTGCAATATGTGGGTGCTGAGCCGATCGTTACCGATTCTCCCATAGCATTGGCTGCTGCTGATGCGGTGGTGCTGCCGGGAGTGGGATCTTTTGACCCCGCAATGCGCCATTTACAAGAACGGGGCTTAATTGAGCCTTTGCGTCGGATTGCTACCAGCGGTCAGCCTTTTTTGGGAATTTGTCTAGGACTCCAGTTGTTATTTGAAAGTAGTGCCGAAGGCTCGGCGGAGGGCTTGGGGATTTTGGCTGGTAAGGTACAGCGCTTTCGATCGACTCCCGGCCTGACCATTCCTCATATGGGTTGGAATCAGTTGGAGTTGGCTCAGCCCGATTGCAAACTGTGGAAAGATTTAGCGCCGGGGGCTTGGATGTATTTTGTCCATTCTTTTTTTGTGGAGCCGCAAGATCCTTCTGTGACGGCGGCGATGATTACTCATGGTGATCAGCGGGTGGCGGTGGCGGTGGCTAAGGATCATTTGCAGGCGGTGCAGTTTCACCCCGAGAAGTCGGCGAAGGCTGGGTTGCAGGTGTTGGCTAACTTTTTGAAAACTGTGCAGGCGACATGAAGAGTATGAATTTAAGGCAGGATATGAAATCTGGGGATTTCAAGAGAATACCCTCATCCCCCAACCCCTTCTCCCTACTTGGGAGAAGGGGAGCCGGAGCACAAAATGAGTTAATCCTTTGTTCACAAGAGGTTTGGGGTGATTCCAGTGGTTTGTCATGAGTATTAGAATTCATGGAAATCGGGAGATTATTACTCTGCCCGGTTTGGCGACACGTCCTACGCCGATTAAGGTGCGGCAGGCGCTGTTTAATAGTTGGCAGGGGAAAATTTTGGGTTGTCGGTTTTTAGATTTGTGTAGCGGCAGCGGGGCGATGGCGGCAGAGGCGATTTGTCGGGGGGCTGCGACGGTGGTGGCGATCGAGGAGTCGCCGGTAGCTAGCAAGTTGATTCGAGAGAACTGCCAAAAGTTAGTGACAGAAGGGACTTTTAGGTTGATCAATGGGCGGGTACAGAAGTTTGTGCCTTCTTTGGCTGGTCAGCAGTTTGATTTAGTTTATTGTGATCCGCCTTATCAGGGGAATCTATATCAGCGGGTGATTGATGGGATTCAGGAATCTGATCTGTTGGCGGCGGGGGGTGAGATTGCGCTGGAGCATGGGGTCGATCGAGATCTTAGTGCTGAGTTGGTTTTAACCAGTCTGGAAATATCTCGGCAAAAGAGCTATGGCACAGTGGCGCTGACTTTTTTGCAGTTAAAATCTACAGAAGAACTTGCATAACTCACTGGGCTTTGAAAATTTCAACTGAAAAAATCTAAAAGCCTTACTCAAGCTCTGCACCCGAAATTACAAGTGTCGTGATTAGTAACTTGTAATCCAAAAAATAACGGCAGAGAGCCTGATACTGCCCGCTGCCGCTGCACCTGCAATCGCAACAGGTGATTAACCGATTTGGTCGCCGCGCTTGTACTGAAAATAAGCTGCTACGAACAGACCCAGAAGGGTGATGGCTACTAGCCCAAGCACAATTCCAGAAAGTAATGGTTCTACCACTGTGTTAGATCTCCGTTAACAAAAATAAATAAGAATTTCATCAAGCGTACCGCCTTCAGGGAGCGGGAGCAAGAGTGAAAGCTAGAGAAATTATGAAGAAATATGTGCTATTCAGTGTTTTTTCGATACACTATTAGCAGCGCTGTAGGTCTATCTCAGTCGTATTACAAATCTCTTGTGAAGTCTATCAAAGCTTTTAGTAAGTATTTTTAAGAAGGCTCCGGTGCAAAATCAACTGCAAGAATCAAAAATTTTACCTGTGCAGCAACTCATGATATCCCTGGTGATTATTGTGATTGTGGTAATTTTAGTGCTGAGTAATTTGTGGCGATCGAGCAGCCCTTACGCTCAAGAAGTTTTGGCTTTACAGGGCGATGCCACGCTTGGTCACGCCATTTTTCAGATGAATTGCAGTGGTTGTCATGGCTTAGAGGCACAAGGCCGAGTTGGCCCTAATCTGCACGCCGTAGCCAAACGGAAGTCTCGTCCAGCACTAATTGAGCAAGTAACCAGTGGTAACACTCCACCGATGCCACAGTTTCACCCTAGTCCCCATGAGATGGCGGCGCTGTTGAGTTACTTAGAGACTTTGTAGTTTGATGTGGGCTTCTGCTGAGGCAGATGCTACGCGTACCGCTAGGTCGTCTGTTAAGACTTACGGCTCCGCTCAGTCCACATGACCATTGCTATTTTTTCTCGGCTTTGGCTAAGAGCTGTTCCAGTTCAGTGATAGAACCCGGATTTCCCACCGGCATTCCGTTCAAAATCAAAGCGGGTGCGCCCTGTACATCGATCGTCCGACCCAATTTGAAATCATTGAGAATTGCAGTGTCAGCAATGCCATAGTCCGATTGAAACTTAGCCAGGTTTAGATTCAATTTCTTGGCGGTATCTAGGTAAAAATTATTGCCGAGTTTGGCCTGATTCCCAAACAGCTCATCATGATATTCCCAAAATTTACCCTGTTGTTGAGCTGCCCAAGCTGCTCTGGCCGC
>JAYUSV010000053.1:0-8144 GCA_043755495.1 Synechococcales cyanobacterium | reverse complement strand
TTAATGCCGTGCTGTATTACCGCATTATTGACCCCACTAAAGCCATTACCCGAGTAGAAAGCTATCAACAGGCGGTCTATCAGATTGCTTTGACCACCTTGCGCAATGTGGTTGGCCAAAATAAACTAGATGACGTGCTGCAAAGCCGGGACAAAATTAATATCAAAGTCCAAGAAATAGTGGATGAAGTTACCGAGCCTTGGGGCATTGAGATTGAACGAGTAGAAATGAAAGATGTCGAGATTCCGCCTTCGATGCAGCGGGCAATGGCCAAAGAGGCCGAGGCTCTGCGCGAAAAACGTGCCCGGATTATCAAAGCTTCGGCAGAACAAGAATCTTCCCAGAAACTCACCGAAGCTGCGCAGTTAATTGCCGCTAACCCCGTGGCACTAGAGCTACGCCGGATGCAGATGTTGACCGAGATTGGCGCTGAAAATAACACTACAACCTTGGTGATGATTCCCTCAGACTTTGTAAACATGGCCAAGCAGTTTGGTGACTCGGTGGCGGCGGCTAGTAAGTCAGCTAATTTGCCACTGTCGAGCATCGGAGCGGCTGCGGCTCTGCCTGCGGGTACAAGTATTGCTCTAACTAGCAGTGCCAATGAAGCGATTGGGCAAATCAATGGATCGATCGAAGAAAAATCAATAGAATGAAGATTGATTAAGCATTGAGCACCAACCTATGATTACCCAAGTATCCGCCACCGATTTATTTCGTGCTGCCTACGAAAACCGTTATACCTGGGATAAAAGCTTCCCTGGCTATACTGCAACCGTTACCCTCACCCAAGGCGACGAAGTTTTTACTGGTAAAGTGCAGGTCAACGCCGACCTGAGCGCTACCGTATCTGGCATAGACAACACCGACGCTGCCGACTCGATCAAGGGTCAGCTGCGAGAGGTGGCAATTCACCGTATTCGTCGCACTTTTGAAGAAACCCACGGCAAGAATTCTTTTGAGTATGGTGAAACCCTGGCTGATGGAGCTGTGGAAATTTTGATTGGTGGTAAGTCCAGCGGCGATAAGTATCATCTGCGCAATAACGAAGTAGTAATGGTGCATCGCCACATCCATGGTGTTGTGGTCACAATTCATACTGCCAGCAGCCACGATACTGGTGCAGGCTATTTGTCTCATCAATATGATTCTGTCTATGCTGACCCCAAAACCGGTGCGGCAAAAGGTGGCAAAACTTTGTTTACCGATAACTATAGTAAATCTGGTGAATATTTTCTAATTAGTGAACGCACTCTAGAATCTGATGAAGAAGGCCAACCAGCAGTCACTAAGTTTGAGTTTAGTGATATTCAGATGATGTCCAAATAAATTTACCCGAAAGCCTTCAGCAAAAATGTTGAAGGCTTTTTCTAAGGCCACACTGGCACAAAAAAATCCGCGCTCTCAGTTTGCCGAATCTAAAGACTCTCCCAGTTCAGATAAATTCAATACTCGACCAGCAGTCACCAAATATACCGGGTCAGCGATCGAGCCAATTTTTCTAGTCAGCGTTCCTAGTCGATCGCGGAACAGTCGCCCCAAAGCGTAGGCAGGTACTACACCCCAGCCAGTTTCTTCGGCAACCAAAATCACCATGGCAGATGGCGACTGCAAGCTAGTTAGAAGTTGTGCCTGCTCCAATAACCATACCTCCTCGGCATCTTCCAAAAAATTTGCTACCCAAGTTCCCAAAGAATCAATTAACAAACATTGACCAGGACAGGCGCTAGTAATAATCTCGGTTAAATTTTCCGCTCCTTCCATAATCTGCCAATCCAAAGGGCGACGCTGGCGATGTTGGCCGATGCGAACTTGCCACTCGGCATCGGTAGGGTCAATCTTGGCAGTAGCCACATAAACTACTTGCAGGCCAGATTTAACTGCCAAGCGCTCTGCCCACTCGCTTTTGCCCGATCGAGCGGCACCGGTCACTAAAGTCACAGTAAAAATACTCATTTGACTGGCTCCGCAACTGATTTTACTTCCGGCACAGTCCACCAAGCCAAAGCATAGGGCTGACTCGGAATGTTTTGGCGCTCTCGCATTTGTACTCGAATTTTATACCTTCCACTACTAGTAATCTGATGAAAAATATGTTCTACGCTGTCTACGTTGCTAGTAGAAGACCAAATACTTTGACTAATGTCATTATCGGTAGAACGCATTAGGTAAATATCTAGGTTGTTTAAGCCTCGATCGATAAAGCTTTCACCGTCTTCGAATTCACCATTTTTGTTGCTGTCTAATAACTCTACCCGCCGATCCCAAGCCAAAGTAATCGATACAAAGCTTCCGGCTTTTAAGGAATCATTCAATTGATAGTCCTGGTAAGTTGAGACCTGGTTGTAGTCCCAGCCGATCGCCGGTACCGCAGTTCTTGGCGACCATTGACCAAGCTGGAACTGTTGATAGGCACGAAAAGAATTTAAATGCCCGGTGCCCATTTGGTAGTCTAGAGGATGCTTGGGGTCTTTAAAGGTTTCGCTTTCCAACCAATTTTTATTGGTTTTGGTCAATACTGTGCGAGTCATGCCCAAACGCAGACCATTACCGAGATCTTGAATTTTATCAGCAGAATTAAGCATCACTGCTTTCATCACCTCATGTTGACGAGCGGCTAATCCCCAATGTTGATTTTCAGCGATCAGCGGTTGGAGAGGGTCAACGCTTAATTTATTGGTTTTACTGGCTGTTCGTAACTGTCGATCGCCATATTCTTGCAGCAAGGCCACGGTGCTGGTAACTTGGGGGGTGGCAAAACTAGTGCCGTTGATTTTGATCACTTTGCCGTCTAGATCATAGAGGGTAAAGCCAGTGCCGGGAGCTAATAAGCCGATCGATCTGCGATCATTAGTATTAATTTCTTTGCCACCGATTTTTTTGGCTGTCCCTATAGGCTGTTCACTGAGATTAGCAAAATCTACTTTGCGAAAGACCCCATCTCGTTGGGCAGAATAGGCCACATTCACCCCGTTGTAGTTATCGGTCGGAATCGGAATACCACCGCGTCCTTGGTTGCCAGCCACTACATGCAACACATTGTGAACCCGTGATGACCAATCTAAACATTGAGTCAATAAAGCATTACCATCGAGTACTTCTCGTGATCTTGGTGGTTTGCCCAAAGGATCGCCAAAGCTGTAGTTAATTGCCCTTACATCACCGCCATTTTGTTGGGCAATGAACTGACTAGCCACACATTCTTTGGCCTGACTTGTCTGGCGAGATAGACCTACTGCGGTAGCATACAACCGGGCATCTGGAGATACTCCTGGACGGGCTTTGTCTTTGGAAACCATCACATTGGCGACCATGGTGGCATGTTTGTCGACCGAAGAGTTGGACTCGGCAGATTTGTCTTGAAAGAAAACTTGCTCTAGCTGCAACACCGTAAAAGTGGAAGCAGCTTTATCTAACCGAAAAGCTGCTGGACGACCCAGTTCTACTTGGCCGATCGAAATTTTTTTGCCGGTCAGGTAAAAAGGATAACCATGCAGCCTGCGCGCATCGATACCGGTGGCATCTAAGGTTGACAATGGCCCGCTGCTGGGCACCCCATAGGCCAGATTGTTTAATAATGCTAAGCAGCTAACCGGGCAGCTCCCAACTAACCACCACCAATATTTCTGCATTCCCTCACCTCTAAAATTTTTGCTGACTATTGGCTGCCATTAACTCAAGATACATTTAAGCATCAAAATTGTAGTCTTGATTGTGGAGCCTGCAATAAGGTAGGATTTGAACTCGCTCGTTTTGGCGAGAATCAACCATCACCGATGCTAGCATAGCGCCTAGCTAGCCACTCATGAAGCGTAGAGAATTTTTACAGTACGTCACCCTTTCCACTGCTAGCTTAGTTTTTGCAGCTTGCAGCAAAACTGTTAACCAAGCTAAGCCGGTGGCTTTTGGTCAACCGGAAAAGAAAGATATTAATATTGGGTTTGTGCCGTCGATCGAATGTTTGCCTTTAATTGTGGCCAAAGACAAAGGTTTTTTTAAAGAGCAGGGTTTAACCGTCAACTTAGTTAAGTTTGATACTTGGGATGCTCTCAAAGAAGGTTTGAGCAAAGGTAAAGTAGACGTAGCCGAAGCACCCTTTGCCCTACCTCTATGGTCCCAGGTCAGTAAAGACAAATTGCCATTAATTGCTCTGATGGGTTTGAACCTGAATGGCGGTAGTGTGGGCATGAGCAAGAAGCTTTGGGATAAGGGGATGCGACCCAGTACCAAGTTTAATTACCGCCGGGAGTATAGTGAGCTGTACAACGGCTATATGCGTGGGCGCAAGAATGTGGCTAAGGAGCCAGATAAAAATAGTAAAGACAAAGACAAGAACGAAAAGAGTAAGGAAAAAGATAAAGACACTGGTTTACCCATTTTTGCGATCGATCACCCCGCAAGCATGGCGCATTATTTGGCGCGCTATTGGCTGGCCACTACGCAAATTGCTCCCGATCGATCATTTAAGTTTCAGGTAATGAACGAGAAAGACCTGCGGGCGGGCTTGCAGTCTGGCAAGGTGGAAGCTTACGTCACAGAAGAATCGGTGCAGCAACAGCTCATTAAGGCCAAGCTAGGCTTTACTAGCTATGTGAACCGCGATATCTGGCGTGGGCATCCCGATAAAATTTTGACTACCACAGCGGCCTGGGCAAAACAAAATCCGATCGGTACAAAGGCGGTGATTGCTTCGGTGTTGGCTGCTTGTCAGTTCTGTGATTTGGAGCGCTTCCGCAAGGAAGAAGAAAAGACCCCCATTAACTTGGCACAGCAGTTGGTGAAGCCTGAGTACCTGCCGGGAGCTGATATTAAGAGCGTGAAGACTTTGCTGACTGGCACTTATCAATATGAGGCGATCGATGCTAAACAGCCGATCAAGGTGCCAATGACAGATTTTAATATTTTTCACTATGTGGATAAAACGAATTATCTGAGTGAACCCAATCATGCTAACTTTTTGTGGAAGTCTCATGCGGTGTGGGTTTTGACCCAAATGGTGCGCTGGGGTCAACTAAATTTGGCCGAGTATCCTAAAAACGCCGAAGATTTAATTAATGCAGCCTATGGGATGGATGCTTACAAAGAGGTCGCTAAAGCGGTGGGCTTAAGTATTCCCCAAGAAGCGTCACGAAAAGAGACCGCCACGGCTTTTATTGATAAAATGCTTTTTGATCCCAATCAGCCAGTGAACTACATAAACGGCTTTGATCTGCGTGCCAGTATTGAAACTAATGAGGATTTAGCCTGATTACTGCTGCTTATTTGCACATTCCTTTTTGTCGTCGCCGCTGCTATTACTGTGATTTTCCGGTATATGTAGTGGGCGATAAGCGGCGGGGAGAAAATTCGCAGATGGTGCAGACCTATGTGGATGTTTTGTGTCGGGAGATTGGGTCGGTGGGAGAGGGGGGACAGGAATACAAGCAAGATATTTTACAGACGGTATTTTTTGGGGGTGGGACTCCTTCGCTACTTAGTCCAGCGCAGTTGGTGCAGATTTTGGAGACGCTCGATCGACAGATAGGCATTTCTGCAACCGCAGAAATTTCGATGGAGATTGATCCGGGGACTTTTGATCTTGTTCAGCTCGATGCCTATGTTGCTGGGGGAGTTAACCGGGTGAGTATGGGAGTGCAGGCTTGGCAGGATGAACTGCTACAGCTCTGTGGTCGATCGCATAATGTGGCCGATATTGAACGGTCGATCGAAATTATTCAGCAGTCGGCTGTGACTAACTGGAGTTTGGATTTGATTTCGGGTTTGCCTCAGCAAACTATGGCTATGTGGCAAGAATCTTTGGCTCGATCGATCCAAGCAAATCCTAGTCATATTTCGGTTTATGACCTAATTGTGGAGGCTCAAACTCCTTTTGCCAGGCAGTATAAGCCCGACTGTTTGCCTTTGCCTAGCGATGAGACTACGGCACAAATGTATCGAGAGGCGCAGATTGCTCTAACGGCAGTGGGCTATCAGCATTATGAAATTTCTAACTATGCGCACTTTTCTACTGGACAAAACAAACTAATAACCTGTCGACATAATCAGGTTTATTGGCGTAATGATCCCTACTATGCTTTTGGCATGGGTGCGGCCAGTTATATCGAGGGGACAAGGTTTACTCGGCCTCGATATACTCAAGATTATTTTGATTGGGTAGCGGCAGGGGCGGTGTATCCGACAGAGGTGATGGGGAATGTGGAGAGTTTTTTGGAGACTTTGATGTTGGGGTTACGGACTGGGGAGGGTTTGCAAATTTCGGGGTTAGTCGCAAAATTTGGTCTGGATTTGTGGCTGGATGCACAGGAAAGACTAAAGAAATATTGTCCTCATTGGGTATCGATCGATGCTGATCACCTCCGACTCACCGATCCAGAGGGTTTTTTGTACTCTAATACTGTTTTGGCTGATTTATTTGAAATCGATGAGGGCTAATTTTGTATTACATCACAGCTTAGACGGCTTCTTCTGATAGGCCATGATGACTTATACTCGGTGTTTCCTCCCCTAAAATAAGATAAACAGACCGTCAGACACTTCAGTAGTAATCCCTCGATTTTTACATCTCTGGTCGGCTGACCATCCAATTTAAAATCGCCAGTAACTTTTCGATCGAGGCAATTGTATATTCGTCAGGATCAATTATTACCGTTTTCTCTTTCATTCTCAAAAACTGCCAAGAATTGCCACTAGTTACAATGCCATACATGTATTCTATTGATTTTTTACGGTGTTCATTAAATTTATTGGCGGCAAGCATTTCAGCGATGCATACTGCGACACTTTGCTCTGAGGTTCCCTCAGAGCCTTGAGTGGCAGGTTGACCCCAACCATCTTTTAGCACGCTTTCTTAGCTTCGACCAATGCAATGACAGGTGCACTAACTTTGATCTGACTGGAAGATTGACTGATGATAAAGTCACAAATTCCATTGAGTCCTAGCTCTCGTTTGCGTAGCGTCTCCGTAGGAGAATCGACAGTAAAATCCTCGCCAGAAAAAACACTGATTTCGTTATTTGTTAACTTTATTAGTTCCACGAGAATTGGTGCAATGATGAACTCGGAACGGGCTTTCTCGGAGCCAGCTATTTTCGCCAAAGGCAATGTCATTAATAATGTTTCTTTGAGCCAGTCGCTAGGAAGAATTGGCTCTAGTTCAGGAATAAAAGAACTTGCTTTGAAATCCAGGCCAAATTTCTCATCAACATCATCTAAGGTAAAACTACTGTATGGCATGATTCGTTAGTATCCAGTTCGAGTTGTTTTTGGCGATCAACAGAGGTGAAAACGACTTGTGCTGAGCAAAGTCGAAGTAAGTTATCAGTTATAAATATTCTCACTATACCCTAACCACCGGAGGCTTTCTTAACAGAGCATTGAACATATCGCCGCTCAAGAATCGTTGCAAGATGTTATCGTGCAGGCCAGATCCCTGGATATTTATCGTAAGCTATGTTTATATCAAGTACGAAGAACCCATGTATACCCTGCCCACTACCCCCCAAGATTGGTCTAGTCACATCGATCGAGTAAAGCAAAGATTCGATCGGGAGTTCAAACAAGAAGCCCTGGCATTACCACCAGAAGTCGAAGCCATGCCCCTGTTCCGGCAATGGGTCAGCCGTGAGCTAAGCAAAAAAATCACCTCGCCCTTTTGGGAAATCGCCAAATTCCAAAAAAACCAGCGCTGCCTAGATATCGGCTGTGGCGTGAGCTTTCTGATTTACGACTGGTGTACATGGCAAACCTACTTCTATGGTCAAGAAATTTGTGTTCTTGCCAAAGATGCCCTGAACTCTCGGGCACCACAGCTTAACTCCAAGCTTTTCAAAGGAGTTAAACAGGGATCTGCCCACCAGTTAGATTATGAACCGCAGATGTTCGATCGAGTGATTGCCACTGGCTTTAGCTGCTACTATCCTCCCGCTTATTGGGAACTGGTAATTTCCTCAGTCAAAAAAGTTTTGAAACCTGACGGATTATTGATCTTTGACGCGATCGATCCAGATACCGAAATGGCTGAAAACTGGGCAATTTTGGAAATGTATTTAGGAGCCGAAGTTTATCTTTCGCCACTGACACAGTTTACTGAAATAGTGAAAAATGCTGGGGGCAAAGTTGTTACCACCAAAAAAGGGGAGCTATTT
>JAYUSV010000052.1:0-2761 GCA_043755495.1 Synechococcales cyanobacterium | reverse complement strand
GGCGACCGGTGCCCCAGTAAATAGCCTTGCCGCTTTTATCAGTGGTTTGCATTATTTGTTACCTCCAGGGATAGTGTTGACAGTCATAACTTCGGGCTTTTGCGCAGCATGGGGATGCTCAGTGCCAGCGTATACCTTCATTTTCGTGAACAGGTGTCTGCCCATAGAGTTTTTAGGCAACATGCCCTTAACTGCTTGTTCAATGATTCTTTCGGGGATGCGCACTTGCAGCTTGGCGAAAGTTTCGGTCTTCATCCCACCGGGACGACCGGAGTGACGACGATAGAGTTTTTGAGTGCTCTTTTTGCCAGTTACCTGAATCTTTTCGGCATTAATGACTACCACAAAATCCCCGGTATCAATGTGGGGAGTAAAAGTAGGCTTGTTCTTACCGCGTAGTACCATCGCAATGGCAGTAGCTAAACGACCAAGACGGTGGTCGGCGGCATCGACGATATACCATTTGGCTTCGATCGTCTCTGGGGTGGGCAGGATAGTTTTTTCCATGGAATTAACTCTAAAAATCAGAAGTGTGATCAGCAGCGGTCATTTAACAACCAGTGCGGCTGAGTATCGAACCAAACTTTTTCAGGGAAAGGCATATAGGGGTAGCCAACTCGAAGCAGGCACAAACCCTTAGCGGGGGCAGAGTGTTTTACCGCTGGGCGGTCTTCCTGCTGCCAGATGTGGGTAAATGACTCCACATCTAATTCGCCAGCACCGACTTTAACCAACAGTCCAACCAGTAAGCGCACCATTCCATATAAAAAGCCATTAGCTTGGATTTCGATTTGGATTAGTGACCCAGAACGCCGACAGCTCACTGCTTGCACATCTACCCACGAATGGGGACGGCTCGAATTCGATCGATGAAAAGCACTGAGGTGATGACGACCGAGCAGGGGCTGAAGCGTTTTTTCCATTACTACCTCGTCCAAAGGAGCGTGGTAATAATGCCAACTATAGGGAGCCAAGAACAAATTGGGTAAGGCATCGGTATAGATGGTGTAGCGATAGCGCCGCCACTGGGCGGAAAAGCGGGCATGCCAGTCGTCAGGGACTGGGACTGAACCGCGAATCATGATGTCGTCGGGCAGGCGAGTATTTAAAATCGCTTTCCAGTTGGCGGTGGGCACTGGGCTATGAACATCGAAATGGGCGATCTGAGCAGCAGCATGAACACCGCTGTCGGTACGACCAGCACCATGAATGCGAATCTGCTGATGAGGCGCAACGCTATTCAAAATGCCTTCAATTTCGGTTTGAACCGTGCGTTGGTTGGGCTGACGTTGCCAACCGTGCAAATGGGTGCCGATGTATTGAATAGCCAAAGCCACTCGCTGTCGTTCACCCTGCGGCAGTACCAAGCGCTCCGTCAAACCCTCTGGCAAACTACATCAGCTCCAAAACAGCCATTTCGGAGTTGTCACCACGGCGACGCATTGTAGTAGTCACTTTGGTGTAGCCGCCCTTGCGATCGGCATAACGAGTAGGCGCTTCAGTGAATAGGTTAGCAACAACCCCTTCATCGTAAACATAGCCCATAGCTCTACGGCGATCGGCCAAAGTGCCAGATTTAGCCAAAGTGATCATCCGATCAACTTCGCTGCGCACAGCTTTAGCTCTAATTTTGGTGGTAGTAATCCGACCGTGGCGCAATACTTCAGTCGTTAGACTGCGCAGTAGTGCTTTGCGTTGGTCGGCTGGTTTGCCCAGCTTGGGCACGCGACAAGCGTGACGCATGATGTTCTCCTGTTAGTTAATTTACTTAGGGTTTTTGTCGTGAGGAAGCATGATGCCCAAACGACGTTGTAGAGCTTCAATTACTTCTTCTGCCGACTTTTGGCCGAAGTTCTTGATTTCCAACAGGTCTTCTTGGGAGTAGCCCATCAAATCGGAAACCGAATTGATCTGTGCTCGCTTCAGACAGTTGTAAGCACGTACCGAGAGGTTGAGTTCTTCGATCGGTACTTGGCTGGCGGGGTCTTCTTCGGAAGTAAACTCCGGCTCGAAGGGTTCCAGGCTGATGTCTTTGAGCGGATTCAATAAATCCACCAAGATTTTCGCCGATTCGCTCAGGGCTTCTTGGGGGGTAATACTGCCGTTAGTCCAGACTTCTAAGATCAGGCGGTCTCTTTCGGGACAACCATCAACTCGGACATCTTCAACTAGGTAGTTCACCTTATTGACCGGCATAAACACCGCATCGATTTGCAGTAAGTCCATCGCCAAGCCTTGCTCCCGGAACTTGTCCACCGATCGATAGCCCTTGCCACGTTCGATGCGAAACTCCATTTCTAGCTTGCCGCCTTCAGCAACCGTAGCCACATACTGGTTTTGGTCTACTACTTCCACTTCGGAAGGCAGCTCAAACATTCCGGCTGTAACTCTGGCTGGACCAGTCACGTTTAAGCGACCAATCTGGGGCTGAGCGGTATAGCTTTTCAGCACCACGTCTTTCATATTCAGCAGCAGCTCTAATACGTCTTGCCGCACACCCACCAGAGTTGCGAACTCGTGGTTGACGGTAGTAAAACGGGTTTCGCCCTTTTCGCCGCGAATATTTTCAGAACGCACCAAGCCAGCAATGCGGACTGCGGTAATCGAGGTGCCTTCTAAATTAGACAATAATACCCGCCTCAAAGCATTACCAATGGTGGTGCCCTGACCCCGATCTAATGGCTCAAGTACAAACTTGCTGTACTGAGTTTGGTTCGGTTCACTTTTCGATTCAATACATTCAATCTGGAACTGCACTACC
>JAYUSV010000051.1:0-8184 GCA_043755495.1 Synechococcales cyanobacterium | reverse complement strand
TTGAAGATTGATTTTGAGGAGAAGGTGCGGGAGACGGTGATGCGTTCTTTCCGTCAGGTGATTAACCAATCTTTGAATAATCAGTTGTTACCGGCGGCGGCTTTGCAGGCGGAGCAGATTTTGAGTCAGTATGACCATGCTCGGGCTTATTTGGCGAAGGCGCTGGAGAAGGAGGCGGAGGAGAAGATTCGCCAAAATCAGCGGCAGTTGGCTGAGGTGGAGCAAAAAATTGGGGTGTTCAATGAGGCTGTTGAGGGAATCAATGGTTGTTTGGAGATGATGCAGCTCGATCGGCATCGGTTGCCAACATTGAATCAGGCTGATTTGTTGTTGGTGAACACTGGCTCTAATGATGTCAAAAATGCTCCTGTTTACGAAGAGGCTGAGCTGGTGATGGCTGGGGAGAATAATTAGGTTGATTTTGGCTCGATCGGCTTCTTTCTATGGAGGTCGATCAATTATATTCTGTTAATTTAAAACTCTCAAACCACTAAAAATCATGAATGATAAATCTAAACAAATTACACCTGATGCGGATGATGTTATTTGTCTGTTGGATAAAACCATAACAGAATCTTTGAACTCGCATGATACTTACAAAGCAAAGTCTCTTTTTAATCAACTATGGAAATTGAATTACAAAGAGAACACCACTGTAGGGCTACTAGAAGAGGTTTTAGAGAAAGTGTATCATAACCAATCAAACATCAGTAATAGTACACTCGCAAAAAAAATACAAGAATTTATTAAAAACAAGGGCACAAGTCCTAATCATAGGGAATTATCTATTGTAAAACCATTTTTTACAGAAGGCGTTAATTGTAGTTTGCTGCAACCGGACGGTAAAGGATGGCAAAAAGGCAAACTAAAAATACGTTTTGAATTCACACCAGAAGAAGACAACTCTATGATAACTGAACCAAATCCAGTAACAATGCAGCACTCTTCACTGGATGAAATTCGACAGTTAACAGATAGTTTATCAATTAATCAAAACTAGATCTGTAAATCATCATCTCAAAACCATTTACCTAAAAAAAATATGAATAGTCAGCACAAACAAATAATCCCTAACTCCCAGACTGTTGCCCGCTGCATGGATAAAGAAATAGTGGAAACTTTAGATTCACACAGCACTTTTACTATTATGGAACTTATTGAAACAATTAAAATATCAGGTATGGATCGAACATCATATCGATGTGAATTAATAAATATGATAGAAAAAGGAAATCTCAGCAATACGTCTTTTCAAGCCGATCTAGTATCGTTTATTCGTGGAGATAAAATCAAAGAAAGTAAATATACGTCATATGAAATGTTGAGAAAAGCACTTTTAGATGGCACAGATTGTACACTTTTGCAAGATGATGGCAAAGGATGGCAAAAAGGCAAGCTAAAAATATGTTTTGAATTCATACCAGAGGATAATGAAGATTTTATTACAATGCAAGAAAGTTCTTCAAAGATGTCTGAATCACCATTAGATGAAATCCGGCAGTTGACAAATAGTTTACCGATCGATCAAAACTAAATAACCATCATGCCAAAAAAATCCAAGCGCATTAGCTTTCCCACAGAAGTTCGGGAATACGTTTTTCAGCGAGATAACCATCAATGCCTGAGCTGTGGCCAGACCGAGAAACTATCGATCGATCACATCATCCCCTTGGCCAGCGGTGGCAGCAACGATATCAGCAACCTACAAACCCTCTGTGGCTCCTGCAACAGCAGCAAAAAACACCACTTTGATCCGAGGTTCGATCGCAGATTCACTTAAAATGAATACAACAAGCCAAAATATTTCTGCTGGAATGAAGAAAATGCATTTCACTAAGCAATTAAGCTAAATTAACAGTAATACGGATAATTATTTAAAAGGAATAAAATTCAAGAGAATTATCGGATTCACTGGTTATTCGATAATATTTCCGATCACTTTATATCAAAATACTATTATTTCGATGGCAGATATAGAAGTTGCAAAGTCTACTTTAAATCACAAAGAAAAATGTCAATAGCATCGCTACAACAATCATTTGGACTATATAGAGCAGAAAAGATGGGAGCATTAAGCTCTTTTAGAATTGCCAATAAAGACAAAATTTAGAGATCGCGGGCAAAGTCTTGCAGTACATCCAGCAAAGCTGCCTGACCGGCTACAGGTAAAAGATCAGACAAAGGTAATTCTTTACGGCCACCACCTAAAGCAATGGTGATTTGCCCCAAAATTTCGTTTACATTGTCACCGGTTACTTTACCAGTGGCAACAAAAGGCATCGCTTTTTCCGCCACTACGGTATGAAGCTTGGCATCTTTCAAAAATAAATGCCACTTGGCCACATCGATATAAACCTTGTCTCCAATCTCGCTAGCGAGATTTTCCAATTGTTCGCTGCTGTTAGCCATCAGAAGTCTCCGAGTAGTCTGCAAGTTTAAAATGATACAGAGCATGTACCAGCACGATCGCCAGCCAGCCCAAAGTCACATTAGTAGTCCAATCCCAATTGGCGTGCCAGAGGGTTTTTAGGAACCACAGGCCCGAATTAGTAGCAGAAAAGATTCCCACATGGACAGCAAAATTCATGCGATCATCTAACTTACGATAATCGGCATCATTTCGATCGGGTATACGTGGCCAACGAGGAGGCATGGGAATTTGGTGAAAATTGACACCCATAATATAACATGAGCAGCTTAATTGGGCGGTTGATTCCCTGTTTTACCGCCCCAGGGGAATTACAGATGCAGATCGATCGATGGCTATTACAAGAACACATCGCCCAGCGCCAGCCTCCAACCCTACGGTTTTACCAATGGTCGCCGGTGGCTATTTCGCTAGGATACCATCAACGGCGCTATCCAGAAGCTTGGCAGTCTTTGGAGTACAGGGGGGAGTCGATCGACATCGTGCGCCGACCAACCGGCGGACGGGCAGTATTACATCAAGGAGAACTTACCTATAGCATTGTAACTTCGGGGATTTTAGGCTCCAAGATTGATGCCTATCAACAGCTCTGCGAATTCTTGATTCGAGGCTGGCAAGCATTGGGGGTGGAGTTAAGCTATGGGGTAAAAGGCAAAGAATACCGTAACCAAGCTGACTGTTTTGCTACTGCCACCGGAGCAGATTTAGTACTGGCAGATGGTTATAAATTTATTGGTAGTGCCCAACTAATCCGTGATGGTGCTTTGTTGCAGCATGGCTCGATGCGCCTGCGACCAGACTTAGATTTATTTAATACTGTGTTCGGCGTGACCACGGCTGCACCACTATCTGAAATTCAAGCTCAGACTACCACAAAAATTACGGCAGCAATCACTGCTGCCGCCGCAGAGGTCTTAAATATCAACTGGCATATTCAGCCCCTAAGTAATGCCGAACTAGCTGAAATTCAGGCTTCTTCTTGAGCCTTACTTTCGATTTTGGCTGGTTCTTTGGTTTCTACTGTTTCAATTTCTTTTTTCAGTTCGTTTTGAAAATCACTAGAAGCATCTTGAAAGCCTTTGATGGCTTTGCCGATGCTGCGTCCGATTTCTGGTAGTTTCTTTGGTCCAAAAATCAGGAGAGAGATGGCGAAAATCACCGCCATCTCGGGCAGGCCGATCCCAAAAAAGTTCATAAAGTCGCTCTAATCTTTACAGAGTAAGGATATCATAGCTTTAGATTGGCTTCGATGTGTTCGATTGACCCTAAGGATTTTAAACATGGCTGCTCTACCCCGCTTCAACTCTGCTTTTAAGCAATTTATGTCTGTCCATTGGTGAATGGCGGCGGGCTATATTTTGCTGTTTATGGGTGGTTTTGATGATGCTGATGCGAGGAAAAATCGAGATTCAGAACTATTACTCTGCCAACCAATCAAATAACACACCGACTGTTATCTGAATACCCTCAGCAAATGCAGGCAACAGCAACTGTTGCCCAGGATCATCAAAAATTTCGACCTCCTGTTTTGGTTGATAAACAAACACCGTTTGCTCATCTGGGTCAATTAGCCAACCCATTTTTGCTCCATCTTTGAGACAGTGCATAATATTCTTTACCACTTTAGTTTGACCTTGATCTGGAGATAAAATTTCAATCGTCCAATCAGGGGCAATAGCAAAAGCATTGGCAACAGTACCATCAGAACTGCGAGGGATGCGCTCCCAACTAATCACCGAAATATCAGGAACGATCGATCGATCACCAAATGTACACCGTAATTCAGGAAAAGCTCTAGCGATTTTGCGATCCCGCAACGGTCGATCGATGAAAAATGTCAATTCTCGTTGAATAATACTATGCTTTCCTTGAGGCATGGGTTTTTGATAGATCACTCCATCGATAAATTCATTGGCAGGTTTGATTTCTGGTGCTACCAAAAAATCTTTTAGGGTAGTCCGTTGCAGCAACGATGGAACCATGGTGTCAGCTAGCAATTTTATAGGGTGAATCACTTCTATTTTAGTTCACTGACCGATCGCCTTCCCCACCATTGCCGACCAATTATTGACACCAAGCTGGCCATACTCCTGAACATTAATAGTGCGTTGACAGGCTTCTGGAATATTCAGCAATTGCACACACAACTCCGCCAGATCAGGGCTGCTTACCGAACCACTAGGAGCCTTGGTCAGACTAAAATCCAACTCCTGACCACCGGCTGCATCCACCACCGCCATTGGGTTTAACAGCGCATGAGGGCGCACGCTGCCTGCAAGTGCCTGGGCAACATTACCATCTGTTACGGTGAGCGGTGCCACCACAACCAACTGGGGCAAAGTTCGATCGCCGTAAGCCCCGATCGAACACAGTTCCAGCTCAAACTCCCCTGGCCGAAAACTAGAATTGAGTCCACCATCATACTCAAACTTGCTGAGCATAATTTGAATTGAAGACACCTGACGGCGCTCCAATGGCGGCGCATCGTTCACAATTTTGGCGCGCTTCACCGGCATTAAGTTACTAAACGGAATTCGCAGGTCGGTAAAAGCATTGGCATTGGTATCAAAAGAGTAGCCATAGCTAATACCATCCCACTGCTCCGAAGGGCGCAGAAATATTTTATACCGTTGCATCGACCCAGAGCCACGCACCTTCAGCGAGATCCCTTGATAGTTGCTGAGATTCAAGGGCGGATTGAAATTTTGGGTGCGAATCGAAGCAAAACCGCCACCCCGATCAATCGACACATTGCCCTTAAAAAAAGCACGACCATTCACAATCTGTAAGCCGCTGTCACTCACTCCACCCATCACCCCGTCATTCACCGCCATCCAAGCATTCAGCAAGTCTGGATCCGGTTCGCTAAAGTCGAATAGCTCTCGATTGTTACTGTTGGGCAGCTTCGGGTTAGCCAAGCGCACAAAAGCATCTAGCTCCTGCTGATTAACCTGCGCTGGACAATAAATGACTGATTGCACTCCTTGCCAGTCCGCATTAGTCAAACTAGTCGCGGCACCTACCACCAGCTCTAAGCCTTGGGGAAAGATCGATCGAGCCATACTCAACTCTGCGGCATCAACCACCAAGCGAGGCTGATAACCCTTTTGCCAGAGCTGCTTAACAACTCGTTGACTGAGGTGATGCAGTCCACCAATAACAAGAACAGTTTGGGAAATTTTCACAGGATTTTGACCATTAAGAAAAAGTTAGATCGAGGTTAGAATCTGGTTAAATTTTTAACCTTTCAGTACAAAATCATGTTACAAGCAAGCTTAGGGAAACCACCAAAATTCAATCCTAACCAACTTTCTGTATGAATCTGTATGACGAGGTATAGCCCTACCACTGCTGGAAGTTCTAGCCCTACTATTTTAGTAGTAGAAGATGAAAAAACCATTCGTGACCTAGTTAGTCAATTTTTGCGTGGTGAAGGATACCAAGTAGTCGCCGTCAGCGATGGCAATCAGGCGGTCGCCATTATCAATAATACTGATGAGGCTACCCAGATTGACTTGATAGTACTAGATCTCATGCTGCCGGGACTGAATGGCATTGATATTTGTCAGTTTTTGCGCCGCCAGGGCAATGATGTGCCAATTTTGATGCTAAGTGCTAAGGGACGAGAAGCCGATCGAGTGCTTGGCTTAGAAATGGGCGCTGATGATTACCTAACCAAGCCCTTTGGTTTACCCGAACTGCGCGCCCGTTGCCGTGCCCTACTGCGACGTACCCAGGCAGCCACTACCGAATCTGACCTAGAAGAAACCGTGGAGTTTGGCGATATCATCATTTATCCCCAACAGTATCGCGTGACCATTAAGGGCGAAGAAGTCTCTTTGTCACGCAAAGAGTTTGCTTTGCTGAGTTTGTTCATTCAAAATCCTCGCCGGGTGTTTTCCCGAGATTTGTTGATCGATCGAGTTTGGGGTGCCGATTTTATGGGTGACACCAAAACGGTGGATGTGCATATTCGCTGGCTACGCTCCAAAATAGAAGTAGATCCCAGTCATCCAGTTTATTTGTTGACAGTAAGGGGATTTGGCTATCGATTTGGTTAGTAAAAAGCCCTCACTAATCAATACTGAGGGCTTTTTGATGCTCAAAAAATCAATGAATTAAAAGCGGAGAGTGGTTCTCACTGTACCGACAAATTCACTACCTCTAGTGACAGTGGCAGTGCTTTCTGGGCTAGTAACTAACAACACACCAGGAGTGATATCGATATTGTCACTAACTTTAACTTTGTACAAAGCTTCTAGGTGTAAGGCAGTATCTGGGTTGCTGCGATTATTTAATCTAGCGATGTTTGAAGAAGAACCTGTCAGCGTTGGTGGAATACCCAGAATGAATCCCAAAGTATTACCTTTGCCACCAAAGTCGGGGAAAGCTGCGGTGATCGCTGCATTGAAGATGTCTGCATTACCAGTTATTCCGCCACCTGTTTCGGCAGAAGCATTAGTTAAACCTACCCAGCCAGAAAGAATAAATCCGGGAGATAGCTTAGTGCTCGCTGAAAAACTATAATGGTTAGCTACCGTTGGAGTGTTGCTGATTGCCGGAGCAGTCGCAGTTGCCGCAGCGGTGAAAGGGCTGTTCGCCAAACCACTACCGGTTGCAGATGTGACCCCGATACCATTGGAGTGATAAGATCGACCATAGGAAATACCTAAATCAAGATTAGGTGCTGCCTGATAGCGCAGTTGAGCGAGTGCGGCATAGCTCCCACCAAAAATACCAGCATTTTCAGACGGGTTGCTAGCAGTTCCTGGTGGGGTAGTATAGCCGATCGAGCCAGTAAAGTTGTTACTAAATTTATGATCTAAAGTTACCCCTGTACCATTGGCACTCTGACGATAAACCGGGTTAAACCGGCCAAATCTAGTTAAAGAGCCTGTACCTGCTGCTGCTAGCAAGGGGTTAAAGGTGTAAACATTTTCATTAAACTCACTGCCAGTGACATCAATGGTGAGTTTAGAACCATCAAACACTGGCAAAGTATATTGCAGCAAAGAAAGATTAGTACTATTTCCCTCATCACCATCCCAGCCTAAACGAGTGGTGTTGGTGCCAGTACCACCATTGATTGCTGCCGCACCATTGAAAGGAGTGCTATTACGAGATTCTAACCGGGTGCGTAAGCGATCTTTGCCGCTAAAGCTGGTATCAAAATTCAAACGCGCTCGATTGCTCAATACAATACTGCCGCTGTTGGTATCGGTGGCAGGTCTACCAGTTTGGCTGCTGATACCACTCAAACCAACAATTACTTCTCCAACTAATTTAGTCGTAGTTGAAAAGTTGCTGCCATTTTGCAAGATAGCCACTTTTTTTTCAGCAGCTTCTACCCGGTTATTGAGCGCACTAATTTCGCCGATAAAATCATTGGTCAGCTCTTTGAGCTGTGCCATGTCTGTCGCTGGTATTTCACCAGGATTTTTGGCGATTTTGGCTTCTAATGCTTCTAAGCAAGTGACTATGCTGCTAGCAAATTCCGATCGAGTGACGCTTTTATCAATTTCACCTACCCCGCACTGATATTTACCATCGATCGATTTTAAAATCTGCACATTGCGGTCAGTTGGGGCAACCTCATCAGCTTGAGGTGTAGGCAATGCTGCTATAGGAATTTCGCTAGTTGCAGCAGATACATTTAAGTTTTGAGCAGTCAGACTTTTAGATTCTGTAATGACTGTATCGATATTTTGAGATTCGGCAAAGACCGGAGCGCTAGTGCATATGGTGGTCAGACTCAA
>JAYUSV010000050.1:0-8214 GCA_043755495.1 Synechococcales cyanobacterium | reverse complement strand
CTTAGCACGGGTTAAGGCTGGGTCAGCCAAAACTTGATCTAGAGCGGCCACATCATACTGGTCAGACAGCGCTCTACCTTTGGCTTGTAGCCAAGATTCTACCAACACCTGGGCATTGGTGATGGTGAGTTTGGAGTCAGTGACTGCCGCTACTTCAGCCTTGGGTAATGTTGCTACCGCAGCCTTTTCGATTGGTGCTGAGGGGGGTAAAACTTTCTTGGAATTAGCAAGTTCTACCGATGCTTTATTGGTTTTGAGAATATTATGAGCTGTCATCACCAAAGCGATCGCCGCTAATAAGCCACCAAAGCCAATCAGAGCTTGACGTAACAAAATTGGCCGCCAGCGCTTGCGCCGAGTAATTGCCGATTTTGGCCGATGAGTGAGAGCGGTACTTTCGATAGCTGCCAAATTCCCTTCGCCCGCCGGTGGCTCCGACAAAGGTAATCCAGACTGGGAACTCGGATCTTCCATAAAAAGGGCATCGGGCACCGAAGCGCGTTTCTTTTGAGGACGCTCGAAGGGCACCACATTATCACCAGCTCCAGGTGGAATGGTCGGGCGAGATACCACCGACCGCTCCATTAGGGGCAAATCAATTTGAGATTGGTCGATCGACGTAGCTGTGCCAAAAGTTGGTGAAGAAGGAGTCCCAAAAGCTGGTAGAGCCACCGAGGCGGGCACATTAGCAAATGGTGTCAGCTCTCCGGAGGTCTCATTAAACAGGGATAGATCACCAGATGCCGGGGGCAAATCGTCGAGATAAGCCTGCACCTGGCGATTATCAAAATACCCTTGCAGAGAAGCCTTGTGATGAGCTAAATCAGCAAAGTGGGGAAACACCTGAGACTGGAACCACAGCTCACTATAACGGCAGAGTCCTAAGAGCAGATCTTCGCTGGTGGTAGAGTTTTTGCGAATATATTCCAAGGATTCGCGATCTTGGCTGCGTTCTAACGCATTCTGGGCTTCTTTGGTTTGGCCTAGCAGCAAATAGCAGAGAGCTTGTTCAATAAAAACATCCTGACGGCGACCCAGGTTTTTTAGCAACAACTGCTTGGCACGATGTACCAGCTCTGGCATTTGGTAATAAAAGCCCCTAGCTACCATGGCGTAGACCAATAGGTAGGTAAATACGGGGTTGCCAGATTGCAAGGCAGGTTCTTCGAACAAGCTCTGTTGCTCGTGGGTAGTCAGATAACGGCGAATTTGATCGATGTAGGCAATAAATCCATCTTGAGTCATCCCATAGGTTTTATAACCCTGGGGACTACTACAGGCACCGACTAGTTCTTGTAGCAACGAAAGTGCCTGCTGGTGGCTTTCAACCGAGGTATCGGTGCTACATAGCAGCGATAAGATGTACTGCGGACGAAACTTGGCTAGCTCTTTGGTGATCTCGGACTGGACTGTGGGGTAGATCCCCTGTTGACGCAGTAGCTTAATGCTGGTTTCTAGTGCCTGACAGCCTTCAGCGGGTTTATTTTGCCGCCATTCTTCCCGGCCCAGCTCTAAGAGGGTGAGGGCGACAGTTAAGTGCAAAGAGTTACGTGTTTCCTCTAGATCGGCGCTGCCGATCGACTGCTGCAAAATTTGATCATTGCCCAACAACGGCCAAGCGATGGTTAGTAACCGCTCATACTCACCAATTTCTGACATGATTAGCAAACCGCCCAAAAGCCGATCTTCGGGAATCTCTAAGCTAACAGGAGGCTGTTCTCCGGCAGGAAAATGGGGATTGGCTTCCATCTGGGCAGCATCATACTGTGATCTCTCCGCTGGATGAGCTAAAACTTCGTAGGCATCGCCCAAGAGCTTCCGTCTAGACTCGATCGCCGTGGAAGTATATTCGTGGCGAGGCTGTTGCTGATTTCGGTCAGCATAAGCCTGCTGAATTTGACCCACTGTTGCAGCAGTGGGAACACCAAGAATTTGATAATAATCGAGGGGAATGCGCATGGATCGCCCGATAGATGCAGTATTTGACATCAATTGATCTGCCGCCATAAAAAGTTTGGAAAAGGCGAGCTTTCGATCCCCCTCATTATTAGTTATGGGGTAGTTTTTGGCAACGATTGTGAGGACAATCTTCACTGATTGACTGTCTATCAACAGTCGATCGAGCCAAAAAATAGCTGAACTTGCGGAAAAACTGTGGTATCAAGTAGAACTTAATACCAATAAGGTTTTAAAATATTTGCTGAAGACATCCATTAAGAGTACGGAACCAATGCCTCAAGAGCGAATTGCACCAACCTTTCAGCCCCGAGCCGATGAAATCACTCAAGCTGAAGGAATGATTCTGTACCGAGACATGGTGCTCGGGCGCACCTTTGAAGACAAATGCGCTGAAATGTACTATCGGGGTAAAATGTTCGGCTTTGTCCATCTCTACAACGGACAAGAAGCGGTTTCCTCTGGGGTTATTAAGGCCATGCGCAATGGCCAAGACTATGTTTCTAGCACTTACCGTGACCACGTTCATGCCTTGAGTTCGGGAGTACCTGCCCGCCAGGTGATGGCCGAGCTATTTGGGAAAGAAACTGGCTGTAGCAAAGGTCGGGGTGGCTCGATGCACATGTTCTCGGCAGAGCATCGAGTCTTAGGGGGTTATGCCTTTATTGCCGAAGGTATTCCGGTGGCCACCGGGGCAGCTTTTGCCAGCAAGTATCGGCGGGAAGCACTGAATGATCCCAGCCATGATTTGGTGTCAGCTAGCTTTTTTGGCGATGGAGCTGCCAACAATGGTCAGTTTTTTGAATGTTTGAATATGGCCGCACTCTGGAAACTCCCGGCAATTTTTGTGGTGGAAAATAACAAATGGGCGATCGGGATGGCTCATGAAAGAGCCACTTCGGTTCCAGAAATTTATACCAAGGGTGCAGCATTTGGCATGGTGGGAGTAGAAGTAGACGGCATGGATGTGCTGGCGGTGCATCGGGTAGCCAAAGAGGCCGTAGCGCGGGCACGAGCTGGTGAAGGCCCTACTTTAATTGAAGCCTTAACTTACCGGTTTAGAGGTCACTCTTTAGCCGATCCAGATGAGCTGCGTTCTCAAGAAGAAAAAGATTTTTGGTTTGCCCGCGACCCCATTAAAAAGTTTGCTGGTTATTTGATTGAAGGCAAATTGGCCACTGCGGATGAATTGAAATCGATCGATCAAGAAATCCAGGCGATCGTGGATGATTCGGTAGAATTCGCCGAAAGCAGCCCCGACCCCGATCCTAGCGAGCTGCGTCGCTATATTTTTGCGGAAGACTAGATCGATCTCCTATTCAACTCCGCTCATCTCTCACCAATCAGTTGGGTGAGCGGAGTCGAATCCCAACGACAAGCGTAGTCCGATCACAAGCTGCAACCTTTTTAAATTTGAAGCCCGCTCTCTACCGTAAGGTGAGAGTCGGGTAATTCACTCCCTAGCCTCTAAGAAATAAAGCTAGGATATATTTACATTTATAAAAAAAATTTAGCCATGAACTTAATTGAGTTACAGAGCTACCTAGACAATATTTCCTTTGGCATATTGCTACTCACCATGTTGGTGTATTGGGTGGGAGTAGCTTTCCCCCAGTTGCCTCTCAAAACCTTAGGGACAGTCGGCATGTTGGTTGCCAACTTATGTATAGCTGCTCTTTTGGCAGCCCGTTGGATTGCCGCTGGATATTTCCCTCTCAGCAACCTTTACGAATCTTTATTTTTCTTGGCTTGGGGAATCACCGCGATCCATCTAGTCGCCGAAAAAATGAGCCAGAGTCGTCTAGTCGGCGCAGCCACCGCACCAGTAGCCATGGGGATTTGTGCTTTTGCCGCTTTGACCTTACCTGACGAAATGCAAAACTCGGCTCCTCTGGTACCGGCATTAAAATCTAACTGGCTGATGATGCATGTGAGCGTGATGATGATTTCTTACTCCACCCTAATGGTGGGGGCAGTTATGGCCATTACCTTTTTGATTGTCACCGCTGGACAACAGGTTGAGCTACAAGGTAACTCTTTAGGTATCGGCGGCTATCGGCTCAACTCTAATTCCGATGACTTGGGCAGTGGGGCATCTACTGCGACCATGCCAACTGGAAATGTGGCCACCATGACTAGGGCAACAGTGACCCTTTCGCCCCAGCGACTCAGCCTCGCTCAAACCCTCGATAACGTCAGCTATCGAATTATCGGCTTGGGTTTTCCGTTACTGACGATCGGGATTATTGCGGGTGGAGTTTGGGCCAATGAAGCTTGGGGTTCTTATTGGAGCTGGGATCCGAAAGAAACTTGGGCCTTGATTACCTGGTTATTTTTTGCAGCATATTTGCACTCTCGCATCACCAAAGGTTGGCAGGGGCGAAAGCCAGCTATCTTAGCAGCCACTGGCTTTGTGGTAATTTGGATTTGTTATTTAGGCGTAAATATTTTGGGCAAAGGATTACACAGCTATGGCTGGTTCTTTAATTAAACAAATTTTAATTAAAAATACGGTGTCGATCGATCAATACAATGCATTAGAATGGTGGCGCATTCGACACCAGTAGTGTAATCAGCCTGTAAGATAAGTAACACCAAATAATTGGGAGATATTCGTGAGCAAAAATTTTCAGCCCTTAGCCGATGGGGAAGTAGTTTCGGTTAAAAACACCTCTCGGGTGAGTGAGCTAGCCGCTCAAATTCGCAGCAAAGTAGCTGATAGTTTGGCTGAGTGGTCTGATGAACATGGCGTAGATGGCGAAGTTCTGCGCTTTGGTTCCCAGGGCTGGGAGAAAGGCAAGATCCGTCTGCATCTATCGATCGAATTTTGTCCAAATGATGGCGGTAATGCAGTTGCTCCACCCCAAGCTATTCCTCAACCTATCACGACTTCCGTATCTGTCGCTCCTGTGGCTTTTTCGCCGGTGGGCACTCACAACATGTCATCAACCACTCCAGCAGCAACTCTTGATGCAGTTGCCGTTGTGAGCACAACAGTTTCGCCTATGCCCACGGCGACCGATTTACCCCTAATTCCATTACATCTCACCCAGCCCCCAGCAGACTCTACCGCAGTAGATGACAAATTTGAACTGGGCACCATGTCAGACATCAGCGGTGAGATTAACTTAAATCTCAGTGATGAGCCTGGTGGCTATGTAGATTTTGATCTTTCCGCCGCCATGCCCGATTTAAACCTAGAAGAGCTGGTGGCTAACGTGCAGGCCAATCGGCCTTCTTTAGTGGAAGAAGTTTGGAGCGAAATCGAACAGCCCAACTGGCCAGGATTCACCCGCATCTAAGTTGGGAAGGAGTCTTGGGATCAAAACCGTCACTATTGGCTCAACTGCAAGCTCATTTGGAGTGTCAGCAGCTATTGCCTCAGGGATCTAGATTGTTAGTGGCCGTCTCTGGCGGCCAAGACTCTCTTTGTCTGGGGCAGCTTTTGGTGAATTTACAAGCCCGCTGGCAGTGGCAACTAGCAGTAGGTCACTGCGACCACGGCTGGCCAGCAGATCAGGGCATTGCCGATCAAGTGCGCAGCGTAGCTCAAACCTGGCAGTTACCCTTTTATTGTTGGAATGCCCAAAGCTTACCCGAAACCGAAGCAGCAGCGCGCTACTGGCGCTACCAGGCTCTGATTGGCATGGCTCATACCAGAGGCTATCAATATGTGGTGACGGGGCATACCCAAAGTGATGTAGCCGAAACACTTTTCTACAATCTGATGCGAGGCGCGGGCAGTGAGGGACTGAGCAGCTTGCGCCCTTCTCGTAGCTTAACTAGTAATATTAAACTAATTCGGCCAATATTGAATATTGATCGGCATTCTACCGGTCAATTTTGTCAACAGCAGCAGTTGCCCGTGTGGCCAGATATTTATAACGACCAGCCTCGTTATGCCCGCAATCGTGTTCGCCAAAATATTGCTGAACTATCAGCACAATTTCACCCTCGCATTACTCAACACTTTGCCCAAACTAGCCAAATTTTAGCTGCCGAATCAGATTATCTCCAAGACTTAGCATTATCTCAATATCGATCAGCATTAGTTGCTCCCGATACAATCGATCGACAAACCATTTGCAATTTGCCTTTGGCACTGCAAAGAAGAGTCATCAAACTATTTTTACAGCGATACACCCCCAATTTTGAGATGATTGAGGCAGTGGTATCACTAATTCATGCTCCCCATAATAGTCGTAGCAGTTCTCTCCGTGGTGGTGATACAGTTGCGGTGGTTTACCAACAACTGCAAATTCATAAAGCCATAACAAATACCTCCAATAATACTTTACCCAGTAAGTAATTTGATTGATGCGTTTCTTTTGCGCCACCAATACAATGACCCTAATAGTATTGCCATTAAGCTTGATCAATCTTGCTAAGAAACATCAGGGGATCAATATTGCTAGCAACGAAGTCAATTAAAGTTGTCGGAAACGGTGATGCTGTCTACAATAGGAATGCTGATTATCGATCATTTCCATGGTGTCGAGAATATTTTTGAGTGAAATTTATGCAGTTACGACCTTTTCTATCCAGAAATGTAGTTGGAATAGGGTTTATAGCCCTTGCTGCCAGCCCAGCATTTTCTCTGCCACCAGCCAATGACTTACCAGAAGAATATTTGCGGGCACAAATTATTTTAGAAGCTCGATCGCCCCAGGATGGTAGTGTGATTGCGGCAGGAGAATATGCTGACCTCGTGGCCAATATGCAGAAAGCAGAAGCCGAGCGAGAGGCGCGGGCTGTTTTTATCGATCAATTCGAAAAATCACCCGATCGAACACCCACAACACCCGAGGAAATATATCGAGGTCGTAATCCCTATACCAGAACTCCATCGAAAGAATTAGCTGCCCGCAGAAATACTCCCCGTGAGCTGATCTTTTTACTTCGGCTGCGTAAGGTGTTCTCTAGTTTCGGTCTACAGATCAATTTGAGATAGTTCTGATGGCTAGTACCTAAGCAATCCGGAGTGATCTGGAGGTTACAATCCAGGATACATTGAAGCTGGAAGATTAAACTTCTTGAAGATATTTAAACAGAAATTTACTCTTTCTGCGCACACCATCATTAGGTAGCTTACTATGAACCCCACCATTTCATCAGATCAGATCGATCGAATTGTCAACAACCAGCACCAGAACCCTTTTGAGGTGCTGGGGCCGCACCAAATTGATCTAGATGGTAATCAGGTATGGGTAGTGCGAGTCTATCAACCACAGGCTAGTGGAGTGACATTGCTGTTGCCCGAAGAGCGCCAAGAATATCCGATGAAGACAGGACACCATCCCAGCTTCTTTGAGTGCATTTTACCGGTAAAAGAATTGAGCAACTATCAGCTCAAAATTACCGAAGGAGAAAAAGATCGAGTAGTTTATGATTCTTATGCTTTTCCTTCTCCGGCCTTAACCGAATTTGATATCCATTTGTTTTCAGAGGGCAACCACCAGCACATTTATGAAAAAATGGGCGCTCATTTGGGCAAGCAAGCCGGTGTGGCTGGCGTGTATTTTGCGCTGTGGGCACCCAATGCCCGTAATGTTTCGGTACTGGGCGATTTTAATAACTGGGATGGCCGACTGCATCAAATGGCCATGGGGGGCAACGGTACTTGGACATTGTTTATTCCTAGTTTGACCGTGGGCACTTCTTACAAGTATGAAGTGAAAAACCAAGATGGCCATGCCTACGAAAAATCTGATCCCTATGGCTTTCAGCAAGAAGTGCGCCCCAAAACCGCTTCGATCGTGACAGATTTAAGCAGCTATCAGTGGCAAGATACCGAATGGCTCGATCGCCGTCGCCATGCAGATACTTTAGCCCAGCCTATTTCGGTCTATGAGTGTCATTTGGGTTCTTGGCTGCACCAAGGGGTAGATGTGCCAGCTCTTTTACCCGATGGTTCAGCAGAATCGACGGTGGTTGTTTCTGAGAGTAAACCCGGTGCCAGATTTTTAACTTATCGAGAATTGGCCGATCGATTAATTCCCTATGTTCAAGAGTTAGGTTTTACTCATATTGAACTTTTGCCAGTGGCCGAGCATCCTTTTGATGGTTCTTGGGGGTATCAGGTAACAGGCTACTACGCGGCAACTTCCCGCTATGGTTCACCGCAAGACCTGATGTATTTTATTGACAAATGCCACCAGGCCAACATCGGCGTATTGGTAGATTGGGTGCCCGGTCACTTTCCCAAAGATGGCCATGGATTAGCTTTTTTTGATGGTTCACACTTATATGAGCACGCCG
>JAYUSV010000049.1:0-2778 GCA_043755495.1 Synechococcales cyanobacterium | reverse complement strand
CCAGCAGCGTCGGTCAAAACACACCGAGAAAACTACAGCGAATCAACCCAAAACCATGGCGATCGATCACCCGATCAGCACTGCTGCCAGCATCATCTTCTACCGAGAGCGCCAGGATGCCCCAGTTCACGCGATCGCTGCTGAAATCTGGCAGGGCAACAGGAAAGTGTTGACGGTAAAGCCTATGCACTGCTTGGGTCTGTCTCCGAATCAGGTGGTGGGGATGATGGCGGAGATATTGAGGGCTTGTTCGATCGAGCTTGAAGTAGATATGAGCAAGTTTGCCAGTAAAGTCGAGCTACATCCTAGTCTGTGTCCTATTCGTCCTTGTCCGTTATGCGATCGAAACTTGAGTGAATTCCAAAAACTCCTTAAAATAGAATAAATCACCCCAATCTATTGTGTATTCTAAAAAATCTGATTAATTATGAACAAAAAAACTACTGACACAATCGTTAATTGGTGGGTAAATCTGTTGGACGACCAAGATCTAGTGCAAAATGGCGGCGATGAAATCATTGGAGCCATAGCTGATTGGAGCCGAGCTAGATCCAACTCACTGACCGATGAGGCACGGCAAATTTTCATTGATCGCCTAACAGAATTTTTGCTGGATTGGGACGAAACTGAATTGATAAAACTGCACGTTGACTATGAGCCAGAGGATTACCTAGCAGATGTCATCAAGAGCTGTGATGATTGTAGAGACACGATATGTAACCTGTTACCCATCAAAACATTATTGCAGTATGAGCCATCTGGTGAGATTTTGGGAAGAATCGGATATAATGGCCAGGTCCAAGCACTAGAAATCAACTAACGAAAGGGGAAATCGTGATTTGAGCAAGTTTGCCAGCAAAGTCGAGCTACATCCTAGTCTCTGCCCCATTCGTCCCTGTCCGTTATGCGATCAAAATTAAATGATTTTCTAGAATTCTTGAAAATCATTTAAAATATAACTAACTACAGCTTAATTTTCTATGAAACCACTAAACCTTAAAGAAATTCTTGAGCTTTCGGTCGGCTCAAAGTTGATAATAAAATCAACAACTAGTACTTACCATGATAAGTACCTTTATTGCAAGCTTTTAAACCTCACCCCTAAAAGGATTGAGCTTGCCGTAGAAGTGTTGAGAGGGATAGAATCATTTCATGACATCGACCTTGCGTTGATACAAGGAACTGTAATTCATCATCGTCACTGTAAAGAAATTACTGAGCAGATCTTCCTTGACAATCTTGGTATTGATCGAATCTATAGCAGTCGTTTTGGCTCAGAGAATAGAGAAAATTTGGGAAGAGGTATTAGGGCTAAAATCCCTTTTACCACAATTCTGTTCCCTTCGGCAGAGCAGGACGTGTATGCAAGATCAATTCTAATTCACCAAATTTTTACACGGATCTTAAGAGCAGGCGAGGAATATAATAATACTAACTGCGCCTACAATGCAAATTCAGCACATCTAAAATGTGCCGTGAATCCAAAGGGAAGCTGCGATGGGTGCAAAGATTTCAAGGCGAAATTGTCACAACAAGAGCAAGAAGATTTTAAACTGATAGGAAATCAAATTCTTCAGGTCTCTCATGAAGCCGACGTTCGGAGGGCGCAGAGCCAAGAACTTTTGCGTAATGCTCAGAGTTTTCAAGATTTAGACGGATTATGTGATGTTGAGAATGTATCCGGTAAGAGTAAAGCTTTTCAATTGATTTCTCGAAAATTAAATGAGCCAATTTTCGCTGAAAATACGCAAGGGTCGGAGTCGCCGTAATCTTCACGATGAGCCAATATGCGATCGAACCCCCAGAACCCCCAACACAATCAATTAGAGCTAGACCTGTGGCAGATCTTTGCAGTTGCCCAGGCCACACCGGCTACTGCGGACATGGTGATGCTCTGCACCCACCTGGATGGCTTAAACTTAATTGATGGAGCCAGAGCGATCGGGGAGATTGGCGAAATCTTTCGATCGAAGGCTGAGATTATCCTCGCTGAGATTACTGCGACCTATTTGCCTCAAGAAGAGCCGGTGATTAATGATGAGCTGTGGGCGCATTTGTATTTGCGTACTTTCGCTTTGAACGATGACCACCTGTACTTGGAGTCGGAGCATTACTACCCAGAGGAGCGGCAGTCGGTAATTAAATTGGGTTCTGAGGCTGATTTGTTGGTCGCTGATGAACTGCATAAGATTGAAGCGATCAAGAAAATTCTGGACAATGCCCACAGTGAAGATATTCCGGGGTGGGCTGCGAAGGTGCGGAAAGTGATGGCCAAGGTTGGCGAGATTTCGCTGCTGGATTTGCAGAGGCGATCGCGGTTATCTTTGGTTGATTTGTGGCTTGGGCTGCTCTTGGGTGATACCGGGTGTTTTGTGGAACGCAGTGGGGGCGGGGATGTTGAAGAGTTTTATCGGCGCGATGGGATTTTGGTTCTGGGGATCGATCGGCTAAAATAAAGGATAAAACGATAACTGAACTATGGAAGTATTAAAGCCTCAACCAAGAATGTGGCTGCCATTGAGATTCAATCTTTGCGAAGAACATTATCTCTGGGAGGAAACGCATAAAGAAAGATACTGTAACAAAACAGCGCTGGGACTGGCATTGACAGAATCAGCGGTTTTACAGGGCTTGCCAATCCATGAGACTATGGTAGATCTGTCAATGATTCGGCCTGAGCTGAATTATTGCAATATATATGTACAAGAGGAGGATGGGATAGAAGTTTACCAAAGTTATATTCCAGCTTTCTTGGTAACAAAAATTAGAGATAAAAAA
>JAYUSV010000048.1:0-2783 GCA_043755495.1 Synechococcales cyanobacterium | reverse complement strand
GCAAATTCTTGCAACAGATTAGTGGCGTAGGCGTAGAAAGTCTTTATTACAATGGTGTCCAAGCCCAAGATCCGGTCGGCATTGCAGGCCGCACGACTAATCTGAACAAAGTGGTAGCAGCAGGTAAGCCGGTGCTAGTTATCGACTACATCAATGATGGCTCGGGCTATCAAGGTGGTAACAAAGCGCGAATTGATAGCTTTTGGCAGCGAGCAAGCTTAGCGGGCTATACCCCCCAAGTGAATCCACTTGATCGTACTACTCTGACTCTAGACCCTTTAAACAATCAGCTTTTGCTGGCACAAAAAGCCCAAAGTGCGCCCATTGCTACTCCTGCCACGCCACCAACTATTGCTCCCCCGATTACGGCAGTTCAGGCAGCCGCTAAACCAATTACCGAAGTCCCCTTATCACCCACTCCTAAAGCTACGGCAGTCCAGGCTGCTGCACCAGCATCTGCAAGCAAAGAAAGTACGGCCAATAATGACTTGCTAGAAGGCACAAGTTTGATCGATCGGCTATTTGGTGCCGACGGTGATGACACTATCAAAGGTCTAGCTGGTGACGATTATCTAGTTGGCGGTCAAGGTGCCGATCGCATCGAGGCTGGTGATGACTGGGATATGGTCTATGGCGAATGGGGCAATGACTCCATTAACGGTGGCAACGGCAACGATATGCTATGGGGCAATGACGATAATGACACTTTATCTGGAGATGCTGGAGACGACCGGCTCTGTGGCGATCGGGGTGATGATGTTTTGACCGGCGGTGCTGGCAAAGACATTTTTGTCTATGAAAACTTCGACCCTCGTACTCTAGGCCGCGATACGATCGCAGATTTTGAGGCGGGCGTTGACAAAATTGAGCTGCGCGCCAATGTTTTCACTGAGTTGGCTGGCAAAAATTGGAGTTTTGCGGTGGTCGATAGCAATCAAGCTGCCCGCAGCAGCAGTGCCCAGATTATCTACAACAAAACCAATGGCAACTTGTTCTATAACGATGCGGGTGATTCTCCTGCTGTCAATTTTGTAAACCTGTCTACAAAACCAGTCTTAACTGTGGCAGATTTCCAAGTGTTATAAAAGTTAACATAAATCACAGTTATCCCTACTTCTCAATCATTGAATTTTATCGTAAATAAATGCTAAGTTTGATAAATATGAAAAGATTATGAGAAGCTTTCATGACCCTCAGCCCCCACCACCCCAGCCTGCCCGAAGTCCATCGCAGCGTGCCCGTACCCACCGGGGGTAAATGGTGGCGCAAGCTTTTGGCCTACGCTGGCCCTGGCTACTTAGTATCAGTTGGCTATATGGACCCGGGCAACTGGGCTACCGATATTGCAGGTGGTTCACAGTTTGGCTATCGGCTGCTGTCGGTCATCTTTTTATCTAACCTAATGGCGATCGTCCTGCAAAGTCTTTGTGTGCGACTAGGTGTAGCCACTGGCTTAGATTTGGCGCAAATGTGTCGAGAGCGATTTGGCAAAAAAGTTAACTTCGCCCTCTGGGCGCTCTGCGAAATTGCGATCATTGCCTGCGACCTAGCCGAATTATTAGGCAGCGCGATCGCCCTGCAATTACTTTTTCATATTCCCCTAATGTGGGGCATTTGCCTGACAGCCTTGGATGTATTGCTGTTGATGTCTTTGATGAACAAAGG
The DNA here is from genome assembly GCA_043755495.1 of Synechococcales cyanobacterium. Taxonomy (GTDB): domain Bacteria; phylum Cyanobacteriota; class Cyanobacteriia; order Cyanobacteriales; family Chamaesiphonaceae; genus JAAFHZ01. The sequence continues at coordinate 1,118 of JAYUSV010000048.1, read as the reverse complement.
CTTCCGCAAAATGGAAGCTCTCATGATTACTTTAATTAGCACGATCGGCATTTGTTTCATTGCCCAACTCTGCTTCGCTCGTCCGAACCTTACCGCCGTAATGCAGGGCTATGTACCTTCGCTAGAAATCTTGGCTAAACCAGAGATGCTGTATGTAGCAGTGGGCATCTTGGGGGCAACTGTGATGCCTCATAATTTATATTTGCATTCTTCGATCGTCCAAACTCGTTCTTGGGCAAAAGATTCGGCTCAACGGGCGGAGGCCATCAAATATGGGGTAATAGATACCGTAATTGCCCTATTCTTTGCGCTGGGCATCAACTCAGCGATTTTAATTGTGGCAGCAGCGGCTTTTCATGCCAATGGACATCAGCAAGTAGAATCGATCGAAACAGCCTATCAATTACTCTCCCCAGTTTTAGGCGTGAGCATGGCCAGCACCTTATTTGCCCTGGCGCTGTTAGCCGCTGGTCAAAGCTCTACCCTCACGGCTACTTTGGCTGGCCAAATTGTGATGGAAGGCTTTTTACACATCAAGCTCAAGCCTTGGGTGCGGCGGTTGATGACCAGAATGCTGGCAGTTATTCCAGCTTTGCTAGTCATTGGTTACTATGGTGAGCAACAGGTCAGTAGCCTAATTATTCTTAGCCAAGTGGTCTTGAGCCTGCAACTGCCTTTTGCGGTGATTCCGTTGGTGATGTTTACTAGCAATCGGAAAATTATGGGTGAGTTTGTCAGTCCGAGTTGGTTAAAAGGAGCGGCTTGGTCGATCGCCGCAGTCATTGTAGGCGTAAACGGCTGGTTACTTTGGCAAACCGTCACGTAAAGCTGCATAAATCATAGAGCTACTAGAGTGTTAAGATAGGCTGCTAGTATCTTGATCAAACCTCTATGAGATGGCTGCGCCGACTGTTTGCCGCGATTTTACTCGGTGGTCAAGTTTTAATTCACATCCTAAAGTTTCGGTTCCATTACAACAACACCCTGGAACAGATGCGGATGGTTGGCCCCGGGTCGATTTTAATTACCCAGCTCATCTCGGCAACGGTGGGGATGGTATTTACCATCCAAGTAGCGAGAGAATTTATCAGTATCGGAGCCGGATCGGCGGTGGGATC
>JAYUSV010000047.1:0-2786 GCA_043755495.1 Synechococcales cyanobacterium | reverse complement strand
CATCAATCCCTGGAGTATCAATTAAAACGTTGCCATCTTGCAGCAAGGGATGATGACAGTAGTATTCTACTTTGCGCAATACAGAGCTATTGCTGCCCCGACGGGCGTAACTAGCAGCTTCCTGGAGGTTTTTGCAATCGAATTGCTCCATCGAAAGAGTGCGGTTACTGGTTTTATCGAGATATTTTTGGTTGTCGCGGAAACCTTGTAATAACAACTTGAGCGCCGATGCCTGCTTGGCTTTATCTGATTTACTCTCGCCGCCTTCTTGTTGAATAATGGCTACACATCGATCGATCAAACTACTCAACAGCGCTAAATCTTGCAAAATTAAAGCTGCTTGCTGACCCTCTAAGCCCAATTTTTGCCCTAAGGCTTGCACTTGACTCTGAATTTCGTCCACCGACAAAAAGGTCAGAACCACTCTTTCTTGCTCGGGGGTAGAATAAGCAATCTGGCACTCCGTACCAGTGGCGTGCCCTTCGGCGCTGTAAAGCAACTCTCGTTCTAGCAAAGCATTGATCAACATCGATTTCCCGGCGCTGAAGGCTCCGGCAAACACAATTTCAAAAGTCGGGGCAATGGCTTTCTTTAAGGCCGATCGAGCTGCGGTAGTATCAATCTGAGCACGCAAATTTGGCTCTTGCTGCAATAAATTCAGCACTCGATCGACCTGCTCTTGCAGATTTTGGCAGTGAGGTAGAGACTGGGCAAAGTTGGGAGATGTCATAAAAATAAGCTCTAAGTAATTCTACTGAAGAAGTAAAAAAAAACCTCTCACACTTAAACTACCCATCTATCTGCCCAAAATCAAAAACCATACTTCAGTTTGAAATGTGGATGCCCATGTTATCATGTCTCTTATAGCGGTTTCGTCTCGAATGAAGTGAATTCAAGCATGCAAAAGCCTTTCTGAGTAACGATTACTTACACTACACTCGACCCGGAACTGCTATATTAAACCTTGCTTGATGACTTGGATGATAGCAATTCGATGCTGCCAGTTAGTTGATGAATTTAGGGATACTATCCCCAAATAAACTATTACTTGACTATCTAACCTACAAAGACTAGCATAAGTTAGTCTAACCATATCAATAAAGAGAACTGGCATGAAACTTCTTGGAATTATTGCGGCATCATTACTTACCATTTCTATTACTGGTAACAACATTACCATCGCAGCCAATCCTGCAAATAGAGGACGAATCCAAATACAAGGTCCAGATGTTGAAAAAAGGCTAGGGAAAGATGCGTTATCTTTTGCATGGGCACAGGACACTGTTGTTTCAAAAGCCACTGCGATCACAGCATTGGATAGCATGGTTGGAAAACTTACAAAAACCGAAGCTGCAGATCGGGTAGATGCCATCAAAAAAGCTAAAAAATTTATAAACGATGCACCAACTTCTGGCGTTGATCCACTATCAAGGTCTTGGGGGAATCAAGATGTAAGTGCAAAGAGGGTAGATATCGAGGTGATCACGGGCAAAGCATTTGCTAACTAAATAAAGGAACAATCCAGATGAAAATTGATGACAAGAAAAAACTAGCGATTTTTGTAGCTGCTCTAGGTATCTCTCGCGGAATGTTGTATTCTGTCAGAAATGGCGATTACAAACAAGAAGATATAGATGCTATCTTAGCGGCTATATCGCCCTCTAACTTAGCTCAGGTATTCGAGGTGTCCGAAGAAGAATTCCAAATTGATTATAACCAATACATCACGTCAGACGAGATGGATAAACTTAGAGTCACGACAACATAAACAAGTTATAATTTTTTGAGAAATGGCCAAGAAATCTTCTACTAATTTCTTGGTCGTTTCAGCCGAGTGAATTTTTAAAATTGTTGGTATTTTATTTGAGAGATTGATCAACATACGCCAGATCTGGGGAGGCCAGATCGGCTATTAACGACTGTAATGATTGGGTTGTCTGCCCTAAAGTCTCTAATTTGGGTGACATACTCCCTTCCCGCTAGAAGAACATGGATCTTTTTTGGCTCTGAACAAGGCTTTTACTCACGCATTCCGTCTATATTCTTATGACGGGAAGGGAGTAGCTCGATCACAATGCGGGCGAAGTGGTGGGTTTTATTACATGAGCTAGGTAATCCTACAACAGTTTTTGACTGAAACAATATGCAAACCGGATTTGCCGAAATCAATGATGCTAGCCACAAACTGCCAAGAATATATTTAGCCGCTGGACTAGTCTGCTTAAGTTTGATTGCCATGGTTGGGCAAAATCTCCTAGATATCCGATGATAGTCAGGTACGAATCGCCCTAAGTTCCATGTCTGCCACCCTGCCCTCCCATCGCTGGCAAATTGCCCATTCTGATCTTGATACCGCCATGGCCTTGGCTCGATCGATCGAAATTATTCCCGACAACCCCACCTCCTTACTTATTGCCCAAGTCCTGATCAATCGGGGCATCTCTTCAGCCGCTCAGGTAGAACATTACGTCCACGGGCGCGGCCAAGACCTACCCTCACCTTCGATCGATTTCCGCGACCTCAAGACCAGCGTAGATTTATTGGTAACAGCGATCGCCCAAGGCTCCAAAATCGCCATCTGTGGGGACTATGATGCCGATGGTATGACCAGCACCGCTCTGTTGATCCGCGCCCTTCGAGAACTGGGTGGCAACGTTCACTACGAAATTCCTAGCCGCATGAGCGACGGTTATGGCATTAACAAAAGAATTGTGGAAAAGTTCCACGCTGACGGCATCGAGCTAGTAATGACCGTGGATAATGGGATTTCGGCCTATGACGCGATC
>JAYUSV010000046.1:0-2787 GCA_043755495.1 Synechococcales cyanobacterium | reverse complement strand
GGCTGCAATAAAAATCCTGGCCATATCTGCCGATCCTCAAAAAATTCTTTAGAGAAAGATACAAAACTTTGTCTGAAAAAACGCGCTCTTTCAGCATTCTGGTAGTGTCCTTGTGCTAGATTATCACTCAATTGCTGAGTATCGATATATCGTACATTTCGCTAAAATTTTTTATTACATGGCTATGGAGCCATTTTTTAGGGTGATTTGGCGGGGCTGGTGAATTATCACTGGTCGCAATATCGAAAAATCAATTAACCGTCGCTCTGAAAATTATCTGCCCTGCGATCGAAAATGCATATCAAGCGCGTCGAACTATCTCATTTCAAGTCTTTTGGCGGCACTACATCTGTGCCGATTTTGCCCGGTTTTACCGTGGTATCAGGGCCGAACGGCTCTGGCAAATCGAATATTTTAGACGCGCTGTTGTTTTGTTTAGGATTATCTAGCTCTAAGGGAATGCGCGCCGATCGACTGCCCGACTTGGTGAACCACAACAATGGCAACAAGGGAACGCGGGAAACCATAGTCACCACCACCTTTGACCTGACAGAAGAAGGTGCTGAGCAGCAGCCCGATTGGTCAGTAACCCGTCGCTTGCGAGTAAACGCCCAGGGTGGATACACCTCTAATTACTATATAAATGGTGAGGCTTCTACTTTAGGTGAACTGCACGAAAAGCTGAACGTGCTGCGGATTAACCCCGAGGGCTACAACGTGGTGCTGCAAGGAGATGTCACCAGCATTATTTCGATGAACTCTCGAGAGCGGCGCGAAATTATTGATGAAATGGCCGGGGTGGCGGCGTTCGATCGCAAAATTGTCCAGACCAAATCAACCCTGAATGAAGTGGGTGAAAAGACCGATCGCTGTCATATTGTGGTCACTGAACTGAACGCTCAAAGAGAGCGTTTATCTCAGGACAGGCTGAAGGCCGAGAAATATCAAAAGCTGCGCAATGAGCTACAAGATCTCACTTTGCAAGAAGCGATCCTCAAATGGCAGTCTTTACTGCAACAGCAGACTAAGCTGCAAGCTGACATTCAAAAAAGCGAGACCCACGCCACCGAAATGCAGACCAGCTTAGTGGCGATGCAGACCGAGCTAGAAGCTGCTGCCACCGAATTGGAGGCTTTGAACCAGCAAGTTAAAGCGATGGGCGAAGAACAGCTCGTGGCCACCCAAGGAATCTTGGCCAATCAGCAAGCCGAAAAGCGTCGTTTGACCCAGCAACAAGAAGAATTAACAACTGCGGTGCAAAGCAATGTGGCCAGCCAAAAGCAAAACCGCGAGCAGTTGGCACAGCAGCAAAAAGAATTTCAGGCAGTATGTAACGAGATCGATCGGCTGCAACAACAAGAACTCAAAACCCTAAACCAAAGCCGCGATGCCGCCCGCAATTTATTAGAAATCACCAAAGAAAAATCCAACTCCTTGGCTTCTAGCTCCAGCTACGCTGTGCAACAGCAAACCCAGCTAGCCAAACAGATCGAAGCCCTATTAGAATCTACTGGCAAGCAGCAAACTTCTCAGGCCGAGCTGACCGAGCGAGAAAAACAGCTCGGCAGTCGGGTGGCTGAGCAGCAGCAAACCCTGGCAGAACTAATGCCACTTTTGGCCGAGAAACAGGCCGAACATCCCCGACTAGCCCAAAAACTCACCGGGTTTTTGGCGGAAATGGCTGAGCTAGAAAATCGCTGCAAAGCACTAGAACAAAATCTGCAAACCCAACAGGAAACCCAATCTAGACTCCAACAGGAGCAGCGCGACAAAGAGCGCCAGCTCGATAAACTAGAAGCTCAATCGCAAATGGAGCAAGAAGTCCAGGGGACTTTTGCCACCAAAGTAATTAAAGAAGCTAAGCTGGCTGGAGTTCATGGCTTGGTAGCTCAACTGGGCGTAGTAGATGGTCAATATCAATTAGCGCTGTCGATCGCTGCCGGTGGGCGGATGGGTAATTTGGTGGTCACAGACGATCGAGTGGCCGCCGAGGCGATCGAAATCCTCAAACAAAAACGAGCAGGACGCGCCACCTTTTTGCCCTTAAACAAAATCAACGCCCAGCGACTCTCTGAAAACAGCAGCTTGCTGAACGCCCCCGGATTTATTGACTACGCCGTGAACTTAGTGGGCTTTGATGACAAGTACGACAAAATTTTTAGCTACGTGTTCGGCAGCACCGTGGTATTCCGCGATCTGCAAAAAGCCCGGGCTTTTGTTGGCAAACAGCGGATCGTCACCCTTGCCGGAGAATTATTAGAATCTAGCGGTGCCATGACCGGTGGTAACATCAACCAAAAAGCCACCTTACAATTTGGCACTGGCGAATCCAGCGAATCTGCCGAAATCGCCAACCTGCGGCAGCGTTTACAGGCGATCGAAAACATCTTGCAACTGAGTAAAGAATCGATCGAAAAAGACAGTATCAACCTGCGCCAAGCCAGCGCCCAACTCGCCGAAATTCGCCAACAACAGCGGATCAGCCAAATAGAATTCGATCGACTGACCCAAGAAATTGCTCAACTCACTCAACAAAAAAATCATCTGCAAAGCCAGCAGCAGTCTGCCCAACAAGAGCTCACCCAAACCACTAGCTCCCTGCAAACCGTCAGCCAAGGCAGCCCCCACCAAGAACAAGAACTTGCCGAGCTGCGCCAAGAACTAGCCGAACTAGAAGCCAGCGGCATTCATGGCGAATGGCAAACCATCCAATCAGCCATCCGCCAGCAAGAAGTTGACCTGCAACAAAAGGAACGAGAACTAGCCACCGCTCAGAGCAAACTAACC
>JAYUSV010000045.1:0-2792 GCA_043755495.1 Synechococcales cyanobacterium | reverse complement strand
GAAAGCTTCAACAAGGGCGATTTGGGTCATTTTGAAAACTGAGTTAAAGAGTGATAGCCTTATCTTATCAGTGATTCAGTCGAATGAAATAGCCCTGGTGGATACTCCGAAGGCCGATGAGGCGAATTTTACGCTGCGGGAGGCGACTACGGCGGCGGCTTGTTTGGCTAAGGTGCAGTTTTTAGATGATTTTTGCGCCAAAGTTCTAAAGAAGCGTTCGGCGCTGTGGTCGTTTGAGGAGGTTTATGGGGAACGGGAGGTGTATCGATCGAGTTATTCTCAGGTGTTTAGAGCTGATCGATCGGCTAGGACTTTGTGGCGGGCGGTGCAGATGCAGCGAATTGTGATTCGGGTGATGCAAGATAGTGGGCGGGCGAGTGTGGGGGTACGCAAGGCGTTTTTTGAGAATTCGCGCTGGGTGCTGTTGGCGGTGGTGTTTGTGCAGTTGCGCAAGGAGCAGGGAAATGATTTGGCGCTGTCTGTTGATGAGCAGGAAATGGTTTCTAGGTATATTGTGGAGCTGGCGGAAAGGCTGTGGAATATTTGTGAAGCTCAGGGGTATGTGTCGGAGGCTCGGCACTTTAAGGCTGTTTTTAGTGATGCCGCAGATTGTCAGCGGTTGAGAACTGCGCTATTGGCTTCTTTGAGTAAGGAGAAAATTATGATTTAGCAGTCGCTGTTCTGTAGTTATTCGAGTTATTTAAACAGGGGATTAAGGTTGTGAGTGGTAAGCAGAAGTTAGAGCTAACTTGGATTGGTAAGGATCAGCGGCCAAGGCTGGAACCCAGGATTTTGCTGGAAGATCCAGATAAGTCTTATCATGCGGCTCATCGTTTGGGAGCAGAGGATTGCTTTGATAACCGGTTAATCTTTGGGGACAATTTGCTCGCGCTGAAGGCTTTGGAAGCAGAATTTACAGGGAAAGTGAAATGTGTTTTTATTGATCCTCCTTATAATACTGGAAGTGCTTTTGAGCATTATGACGATGGCTTAGAGCATTCGATTTGGTTATCAATGATGCGGAATAGATTAGAATTGATCCGCAAATTATTAGCAGAAGATGGATCTTTATGGATATCGATCGATGACAATGAAGCTCATTATCTAAAAGTACTTTGTGATGAAATATTTGGCAAAAAAAATACGCCCCGGCTAATGATGCTATCTGGTTGAGTGACAGCCATGATCATATTCTACTTTTCGCAAGAAATAGAGAGCTATGGAGACCATTAAAGTTACCTCGTACAGAAGAGCAAAACAAACTATACACTAATCCAGATGATGACCTGCGTGGCTCATGGATGTCAGACAATTATACGTGTGCAAAGAATGCTGATGAGCGCCCAAATCTATACTATCCAATCGTAAACCCCAATACCGGCGAAGAAATTCTACCTAAGCATACCCGTGTGTGGGCATTTGATCGATCCACACATGAGCGCCATAAGGTAGAAAATATGATCTACTGGGGAAAAAATGGTACGAATAGTGTGCCACGATTGAAAAAATTTCTGTCTGAACTGCGTTCGGATGGAAGAGTTGCAACAACTATTTGGGCTTATGAAGAAGTTGGACACAATCAGGATGCAAAGCGAGAGCAAACTGTACTTAATTCAAAAAACCCTTTCTCAACTCCTAAGCCAGAAAAACTTTTAGAAAGAATTCTTCAGCTTGCTACAAAATCTGGGGATTTAGTCCTAGATTCTTTTGCAGGATCTGGAACCACAGGAGCCGTTGCCCACAAAATGGGTCGCCGCTGGATCATGATCGAGCTTGGTGAGCATTGCCATACCCACATCATTCCTCGTTTGCAAAAAGTCATTGATGGCGTAGACCAAGGCGGCATCAGCGCCGCCGTTAACTGGCAAGGAGGTGGAGGCTTTCAGTATTATCGGTTGGCTCCTTCGCTGCTAGAGCAAGATAAATGGGGCAACTGGGTAATCAACACCACCTACAACGCCGCCATGTTAGCCGAAGCCCTTTGTAAACTAGAAGGCTTCACCTATCCCCCTTCCGAAACCCTTTACTGGCAGTAAGGCTACTCCACCGAAACCGACTTTATCTATGTCACCACCCAAACCCTGAGCCAAGCACAGCTCGCCCAACTCGCCGAAGAAGTCGGAGCAGATCGCACCCTCCTAATTCTGTGCAGCGCCTTCCGGGGCAAAGCCGACAAATTTGTTAACCTCACCATCCGCAAAATACCCAAACAAATCCTCGATCGATGTGAATGGGGGCACGACGATTACAGCCTGCAAGTCGAAAACCTCCCCCAAGCAGCTCCCAAACCTGGCCAAATGGAGCTAAATCTATGAGCCAAATTAATTCCCCTGATGACTTGTTCGATCGAGTTTGTAACATCCTTAATGCGGCTCAAACCAACATTGTTCGCACAGTCAGCTCAAGGCTTCAAAGCTTTACACAGCAACAAACTAATTCTGAACCTGATTTAGGGTTGCTATAGATGAACAGTTATCCTGATAAAAATAAAAAAAGAAAGCTCAACACCAAAAATGATGTTTGCGTGCTGAGTTTCTCGTTAGAAAATAAGAAAATATTCAAAGCAGTATAGGTTTGTATGCCAATGCTATGTCAACGACTTCTTTAGGTGTTAAGTCTTTCCCTGGCTCAATACTAGACACTCGATCAGGATAAAAAATTAGATCGGATGCATTTGGATGAGGAACATTATTCGGGTGCGTGTGACTTTCTGAAAATAAAAATCAGACCGACCGTTCAAGGCTAGCAGCACCAACACGAAATCAAGGCTGGTAAATTTCCTCTGTAGAAAG
>JAYUSV010000044.1:0-27760 GCA_043755495.1 Synechococcales cyanobacterium | reverse complement strand
CCGTGATCGAGCAATGGCTTATGCCAAAGGCGTAGGCGGTACTCGGGCTGGGGTATTAGAAACCACTTTTAGAGAAGAAACCGAAACCGACTTGTTCGGTGAACAGGCAGTACTCTGTGGTGGCCTCAGCGCCCTGATTAAAGCTGGTTTTGAGACTTTGGTCGAAGCTGGGTATCAGCCCGAGCTTGCTTACTTTGAGTGTTTACACGAAGTAAAGCTGATTGTAGATTTAGTCGTAGAGGGTGGTTTGGCCACCATGCGCGACAGTATCTCTAACACTGCCGAGTACGGCGACTATACTCGCGGCCCCCGCATTGTGACTGCCGAAACCAAGGCCGAAATGAAACGGGTATTGCAAGAAATTCAATCTGGCCAATTCGCCCGCGAATTTGTCTTAGAGAAGCAAGCTGGCAATCCTGGTTTTACTGCCATGCGTCGGAACGAAGCCGAACACCAAATCGAAACAGTAGGTAAAGACCTACGAGCGATGTTTAGCTGGTTGAAAAAAGCTTAAAGGCTTTTGCCCAGGGGGATTATTCCCCCTAGCACCAATCCGCCTATGGCAAAACCAGTGAGCGCCAAACCCAATTTGACTGGTGGGAAATCCCACAGTAAAAACTTAAAGGAAACCACCGTTAAATTTTGGGCTGTAACGATGGCGATCGAAAATACCGCTGCTCCGATCGCTAGTAAAATTAGCCATTGAATCGATCGACTTAAAAAAGACATCGCGTTATACTTCCTAGTAAATCTGTTGGGAAACCCATATCCCCAATCCTAACCTTTATCGTCGCCCCCTAAAATTCATTATGACCGTCAAACCAGAATGGCTGCGGGTGAAAGCGCCCCAAATGGAGCGGGTGGGCAAAGTCAAAGATATTCTGCGCGACCTGCATCTCAATACGGTCTGCGAAGAAGCTTCTTGTCCCAACATTGGTGAATGTTTCCAAGCAGGCACCGCCACCTTTTTAATTATGGGACCGGGCTGTACGCGAGCTTGCCCTTACTGTGATATTGATTTCAACAAAAAGCCCCCAGAGCTAGATCCGGCGGAGCCGCATCAATTAGCTTTGGCAGTACAAAGACTGAAGCTAAATCATGTGGTGATCACCTCGGTCAACCGAGATGATTTGGCAGATGGTGGTGCGATGCAATTTTTGCGTTGCATTGGTGCGGTGCGAGCTTTGTCGCCCAAAACCACGATCGAAGTTTTAATTCCTGACATGTGTGGCGACTGGGCAGCGCTAGAAGTTATTCTGCGGGCAGAGCCAGAGGTGCTAAATCACAATACTGAAACTGTGCCAAGGTTGTATCGGAAGGTTCGCCCCCAAGGCAGCTATCTGCGCAGCTTAGAAGTGATCAGCAAAACCCGGCAACTGGCTCCCCAGATATATACAAAATCTGGCATTATGGTGGGTTTAGGTGAATCTGATGCCGAAGTGCGCCAAACAATGCGCGATCTGCGAGAGGCTCACTGCGATATTTTAACCATTGGCCAATATTTGCAGCCTTCACCACAGCATCTGCAACTGGTGGAATTTGTGACTCCTGAGAGATTTGCTAGCTGGAAAGAGTTTGGCGAATTGATCGGCTACCTGCAAGTCGTCTCTTCACCCTTGACTCGGAGCTCTTACCATGCCGAGCAAGTACGAGAATTAATGGTTCAAAATCCTCGTTAATATGTTGCTGCCTTCTACAATTATTGGTGCTGGTGCTTGGGGTAATGCCTTGGCTGGTTTGGTGAGATCACCGGTACAAGTGTGGTCGCGCCAGTCTGTAGTGACTTTAGAGAAAGCCGTAACCGGCAGTGAATTGGTAATTTCGGCAGTTTCGATGGCCGGGGTAAATGAGATGGTCGATCGACTGCAAAATATTATTACCCCAGAGCAAATTATTGTTACCACTACGAAAGGTTTAGATTTAGCGACTAATTTGACTCCTTCCCAAATTTGGGCAGCAGCGTTTCCTCAGAATTCGATCGTGGTGTTGTCAGGGCCAAATCTTTCGGCAGAAATTCAGCAGGGTTTACCGGCAGCGACGGTGGTAGCGAGTAGCGATCACTCTGCTGCCAAAAAAGTCCAAGCAGCATTTTCTTCGAGTCAGTTTCGGGTCTATACCAATGATGATCTTTTGGGGGTGGAGCTGGGCGGTACGGTGAAGAATGTGATGGCGATCGCCGCTGGCACCTGCGATGGCTTAAGTTTAGGCAGCAATGCCAAGGCTGGTCTGTTGACTAGGGGCTTAGCAGAAATTGTCAGAATCGGTACTCATTGGGGTGCAAACCCCGAGACATTTTATGGGCTTTCGGGTTTGGGTGATTTGTTGGCAACTTGTAGTAGTAGCCTGAGCCGAAATTATCAGGTGGGCTATGGTTTAGCAGAAGGCCGATCGCTCTCTGAAATCTTGGCACAGTTAGAAGGTACCGCTGAAGGCGTAAACACCACTAAAGTATTGATGCAAATTTCTCGCCAAAATCGGGTGGAGTTACCAATTACTACGATGGTCGATCGGGCTTTGCAAGGCCAAATTACCCCGGCTGAAGCGTTGACAGCTTTGATGCTACGTGACAATCGCCCTGAATAGATATTGTAATAAAATTAGGTGAATTGCAGAGGGCGGGAGCAAGTATATTAAATGATCGCCGCCCCCAGCAGTGCGTTATCCTGACAAAGACTTCCCTGATCTGCCACCCCATGCGCTCTACCTTTTGGATCGTTGCTCTCATTAATTTTATTAATGCCTTGAGCTTCACCATCCTCATTCCCACCATCTATCTTTACGGTAAACAGTTTCACCTCAATGAATTTGAAACCAGCCTGCTGTTCTCGATCTACTCGATCGCCCAGTTCTTCGCCACCCCCATTATCGGGAAACTCTCCGATCGATTTGGCCGCAAGCCCATGCTGATCATCAGCCTCCTGGGCACAGTAATCGCCAACACCCTGGCAGGCACCGCCACCACCGCAGGCATGTTGTTCTTCGCCCGCTTCCTGGATGGCATTACCGGCGGTAATGTCTCTGTTGCCCAGGCGATTATTACTGATGTCACCGCCCCAGAAGACCGGGTAAAGGGTTTTGGGGTGTTTGGAGCTGCCTTGGGTATGGGATTTGTGGTTGGTCCAATTTTGAGTTTGATTGCCCAACAGCGATCGATCGGCACATCCTTTTTGGCTTCCGCAGGTATTGCCGTAGTCGCCCTGACTTTGACCATCTTGCGTTTACCCGAAACCTTACCAGCCGCCAAGAGACAGATTGGTTCATTGTTTGACCTGGGCTTAGATAAACTAATTTCTGGCTTACGGATTCCTGGTGTAGGCATTTTGGTGATCTTGAACTTCTTGACTGGCACCACTTTTACCATGTTCACTTTTGCCTTTCAACCCTATTACTTAAAAGTGCTAGGACAAGACATCAAATCATTGACCATCCTATTTTTTGCCTTTGGTATTTTAGGAGTGTTGATGCAAACCCAAGGTTTAAAAATTCTCACCGAGCAATTAAAAGTTAGCACTGTGCGTATCTTGTTTTTAGGGCTGTTTTTCCGCAGTCTCTGTTTTGGGATGATGCCGATTTTTCCGGTTTTGAGTTATTTCGTAGTAGTGGGAATGCTTTTTGCGATTTTCAACTCTTTGGTACAGCCCACCATCAGCTCCTTGGTTTCATTAAACACCCAACCCGGAGAGCAGGGCATGACCGCCGGTTTAAATGCCTCCTACTTAAGTATTTCTAATGGTATTGGGCCAGTTATCGCTGGTTTAATGATCGACCAACGTACTACTAAGCTAGCTGAAATAGCTGAATTGGCCGGACAAAAAGTTAATCCTCTAAACTATGTTAGCTATGCTTATCCGCTCTATGCAGCAGGGGTATTAACTTTCTTGGTGTTGTTATTGGCAATTCGATCGCAGCAGCAATATGCTTCTAAACCCGTTGAACGATAAATAGGGATTTTTATACCTCACTTAATCATTTAAAAATCAGGAAAATTAGAGACTAAATCTGTCGTAAGCTTCGGCCCCGCCATCACCTCTGGTGCTTGGCCGACCATAGGGGGTACATCTAAATTTATCGCTCCCAAGCCACCGGTACGGAAATTGTTCAACAGATTATGGGCACTGCGTTCCATATCTCCCAAATACTGCTTGTCAGCGATCGCCCGAATATAATCTTCACCAGTCATAATCAAAGGGTCAATATCATATTTAGAGATTAAGTTTTGGCCATAACCCAGATCTTTAATGATTTCTACCATTGCGGCTGTCACTCGCTGTCGATCGTAGCTGGCCTCACCAATGTCATCACAGATCGCTAACTTAATAGCGGCAGCTTGGTTGTTCAACCGTCCTGGAATAATCCCTGGCGCATCCAGCAACTCTAGCTCCTCGGAAATCCTTACCCAGCGCAATTGTCTTGTGACTCCCGGCTTGCGGGCACTCTCCACAATCCGTTTTTTCAGCAACCGATTGATCAGCGCCGACTTACCCACGTTGGGATAGCCAATTACCACCGCCCGCACCGCACGGGGCAACATCCCCCGCTCCTTGCGTCGTTGATTGATAGCAATCCCCGCCACTTGCGCCGCCTTCATGATTGCGGCTACTCCATTACCTTCTCGCGCATCCGAGAAATAGATTGTCTGTCCTTGAGATTTAAACCACTGAGTCCAAGCTAGCCGCACCTCGGGTGTGATCATATCCACCCGATTAAAAATCAGTAGGTGCATCTTGTTACCAATCCAAGTCTCTACAAACGGATGATGGGTAGCTAACGGAATCCGTGCATCCCGTACCTCCAAGACCACATCAACTTTTTTGAGCTGCTCTTGTAACTGCCGCTGCGCTCTGGCAATATGCCCCGGATACCAATGAATTTCTGGTGTACTCACAGCTTTAGCCTCCCAGCCATTCTTTCTTGATGGCTAGCTTGCCATCTCTGCCCTAGTCATTCTACAGCGGCGCAGGCTAACCCAGGAAATTTTGGCTGCAAACAAACAGAGGCAGCAGATCAGCCACCTCCAAACAGAATTACGCAACTCGGTAAAGTGAATGTACCACTGGTAACAAAGATTAAACTGTAGCCAAAGATAGTTTCTGACTAGCTTCTAGCACCGCTTGCCGCGCCCATATATCCATAGCAATAATATCGGCCAAAGCAGGATTTTGATTATTATCAGCGCTATGTTGATCGCATACCTGTTCAATTAACTGCGGAATTGCCAAGAACGGAATCTTTTCATCTAAGAACAGCGCCACGGCTTGCTCGTTAGCCCCATTTAACACCGCAGGCATGGTGCCGCCTGCTCTACCCGCTGCATAAGCCAAATTAATGCAAGGATACTTCACTCGATCGGGTTCTCTAAAAGTTAGATTTCCAGCTTTTACCAAATCTAACTGTGGCCAATCCGTAGCAATTCGCTCTGGCCAAGACATGGCATAGAGCAACGGCAAGCGCATATCTGCCCAGCCAAGCTGTGCCAGTACCGAGGTGTCTTGCATTTCAATCAGAGAGTGAATAATACTTTGGGGATGAATCACAATATCAATATCGTCGTAGCCCAGGCCAAATAAGTAATGAGCCTCGATTACTTCTAAGCCCTTATTCATTAAAGTCGCCGAATCGATCGTGATTTTTTTGCCCATCGACCAGTTGGGGTGCTTTAAGGCATCAGCAATCGTCACATGCTGAAGCTTCTCCGCTGGCCAATCGCGAAAAGAACCACCAGAGGCAGTCAAAATAATCCGGCGCAGGCCACCAGCAGGCACCCCTTGTAAACACTGAAAAATTGCCGAATGCTCAGAATCTGCCGGTAACAGTTTTACGCCATGCTTCGCCACCAGCGGTAACACCACCGGGCCACCAGCAATCAAAGTCTCTTTGTTAGCCAAAGCAATATCTTTACCAGCTTCGATCGCCGCCAAAGTCGGTAACAACCCCGCGCAGCCCACAATCCCCGTCACCACGCTCTGAGCATCGCCATAGCGGGCAACTTCTACTAAGCCTTCATCTCCAGCCAAAACTTCTGGACGATAATCTAGACCACTCAACGCCTCTTTTAGTTCTGCAAACTTAGCTTGGTTGGCGATCGCCACAATTTGCGGACGAAATTCTTGTACTTGCTGTGCCAAAAGTTCTATATTACTCCCAGCAGCTAAACCTACCAGGCGAAAGCGATCGGGGTGCTGACGGACGATATCGAGAGTTTGAGTGCCGATCGATCCGGTGGATCCAAGGAGGGTAATCGCTTTCACAGTTTCTGCCAGGAGAGTTTACACAATGTTACCAAAGACTGCGATGAATACCTACCTTTTCTTACTGACAGAATCAGAAAATTAAGTTAATGTCCTGAGTATCTGGCAAGTTTCATGCCAAGCAATTTTGCCTGTTAGCAAGCGCTAACAATACACATCATGACCATGACCTGGAATCCAGTGAAGTATGCCCAAAGCGATGCACAACAAAGTTGGGCCAGTGATTTATTGCATGAAGTCAAGCTCCAGGGCAATGAAGCAATTTTAGATGTGGGCTGTGGTGAGGGCAAAATCACGGCAGACTTTGCCAAAACGCTCCCCGACAGTCGGGTGGTAGGCGTTGATAACTCGGCAGAAATGGTTGAATATGCTAGTCGCACTTACCCGTCTAGTATTTATCCCAATCTTTCCTTTGATCGAGTTGATGCTCGATCGCTATATTTTCAAGAAGAATTTGATTTGTGTTTTTCTAATACTGCCCTCCATTGGGTCGATGATCATCAGGCTTTTTTACGCGGTGCCAGCCGAGTGCTACGCAGTGGTGGCAGGCTAGTGGTTTCTTGTAGTGGCGAGGGCAACGCCGCCGATGTTTTACGAATTTTTGCTGAGTTGATGGCACTAGAGCAATGGCAACCATATTTTTATAATTTCCATAGTGCTTATTCTTTTTATAGCGACAAAGACTATTCAGTGTGGCTAGCCGAAACCAACTTCAAAGTTGAGCAGCTCAGATTAGCCCCTAAAGATATGGTTCATCAAGGTCGTACTGGTTTAGGTAATTGGATTCGCACTACCTGGATGCCTTTTACCAACTGTGTACCGATCGAACAGCGAGAGGATTTTATCGATCATTTTGTTGATAGATACCTAGAAGCACACCCCCTAGACCAATGGGGCTATGCCCATGTAGCAATGGTACGCCTCGAAGCCAATTTAGTGAAGTATTAACTACTTGGATCGTTTGTAGAAAGGCTTTTTCACTACTCGCGCCGGATATTGCTGACCTCTAATTTTGATTGTTAACTCCTGACCCAGTTTACTCAAGGCTGTTGGCACATAACCAAGGGCGATCGGTTTATTTAGGGTGGGTGAAAGAGTACCACTGGTCACAATACCCACTTGTTCACCCTGATGATAAATCGGGTAATCATGACGCGCAATATGTCGTCCATCTAGTTCTAGACCCACTAATTTTCGCTGTAAGCCTTGCTCCTTGGCTGTAACCAATACGTCACGGCCAATAAAGTTGGGTTTATCTAAATGCACTAACCAGTTCAAACCGGCTTCTAAGGGGTTAATAGTATTGCTCAATTCTTGACCATAAAGACACATGGCTGCTTCTAAGCGCAAGGTATCACGCGCACCCAAACCACAAGGGGTCACGCCGGCAGCAATTAGCTCCTGCCACAATTTTACTGCCGCAGCAGGCGGTAACATTACCTCACAGCCATCTTCACCGGTATAGCCGGTACGAGCGATAAAAGCTGCGGTGCCATAAACTTGGGCGCGGCAGTGCCCAAAATTCGGCAGATGATCGATGGCACCATCTACAAAGCCCTGTAAGATACTCACTGCCTGGGGGCCTTGCACAGCAATCAAGGCCAAGTCAGCCGAAAGATCTTGAATATCGGAAATATGTGTGCGCAGCCATTGTAAATCAACATCTTTGGTGGCGGCATTCACAATCAAGGTTACTTGGCCAGCCGCTTCGAGGTAAACAATAATGTCATCAATCACCCCAGCTTGTTCGTTCAACAAAACAGTGTATTGAGCCTGCCCGACTTGCAGCTTGCTGAGATCGGAAGGCACCAGTTGTTGCAACGAGCCAATTGAATTGGGATCTGGGGAGAAAAATTTTCCCATGTGGGAAATATCAAACATTCCAGCATTGCTCCGCACGGCCTGATGTTCGTTAGTCAGGCCACTAAACTGTACCGGCATCTCCCAACCAGCAAAAGCGGTCATGCGGCCTTTGAGTTCGATCGACTGTTGATAAAGAGGGGTGCGCTGGAGTTCACTCATAACATTTCAGGAAAAAGACTCCGCACAATTATGACATTGATGCTGTCCATCACACTAGATTGCCTGCTACCAGTTTTAAGCAGGTAGATTTTTTTTGAAGGCAGTACGGGTTTCCCAGTTACACAAACACCACAGACTTAAAGCACCAGGCAAAAAGAAAATAATGCTCATGATATAAATCACCGAAAGACCTACAGCCATTTGCCAAGCACGTTTCCGCAGACGGATTAATTCTACAGCCAGAGCCTCAACCACCAGTCCACCGATACTAATACCAGCAATCAGCCATAAGATGCGCATGGTTTCTTGCCAAGAAACACGGGTAAACTGACCACTTAAAACATGCTTGACTACGCCATTAGCATCCTGAAAAATCATCGCCACAAAGACGTAGAGATAGATAGCTTGACCCACTGGCCAGCTCAGTTTACCAATTTTATCTAGGTACCAAAGACCAGTAATAATTACAGCTAAGGCTAGAGCATTCCACCAAAAGCTCGGACCAATCACAATCTGGGCGGAGTTTTTCAGGGCACTAGACATAGTCAAAAAAGCCAAGATAATTGGCACTGATCGCATTGTCCAAATCGCAATCGTAAGAGTAGCAGGAATTCTGGGCATAGAGAAAGGATTGAGGCGCGACTCCTCTCTTTTCTTTACCGGTGATTCTAAATCCGGGATGTTTTTTTTTAGCCAGGCGATCAAAAAATAGTTAAACATGCTAACTAATTAGAATGTTTAACACCTGGGGAAATAGATTTGCTTGTGCCCAAGCCGATAGCTCTGCTCACGGCTTTATGATCGAACACATATTTTTCTGCTAAATTAAAAAGAACTTTGGGTATCAGGAGCTACGGAGACATTGAACGCTGCCGAACAAGCCACCAACCTCATCCTCGCCGGGAAAATCGCCTCAGTCGTCAGCCTGTTTCGATCGGAGTTTCCCGACGCACGAGTAGATCTACGCCCCTGGTCAAGAGATCGAGACACCGCCGAGTTAGTTGATCCCGACTCGATCGACATCGCTTTCCACTTCCCCGGCTGGAGCCGCCGCTGGCAAAGCCGTAGTATTTTATTGCAAATGCGCTTTTATGGTGAACCAGAATCGCGCAAGCTCATCGGCCTCGAAGCCGCCGGGTTCGATTACCGGGGCAAACAGTGGCGACTCTCCACTATCGAACAATGGCAAGTAGAAGGCGAAGTTCAGCCCATCCCCGAACGTGCCGAACAGCTCCGGCACTATTGCCGCCAAGTGTTTGAAGTCTTTCAGCTTCCAGCCCCAGAAAATGCCTGATGCGGTAAAATTGCCTTGATGGTAAGCAGGCGGGGAAAATGGCAGAATCGATTGACTGGGCAAGATTGCAAAAAGCGTTGGCAGTAGAAGCCCAGTATGGTTTCACCGACTTAGTTGGCCAGCGTTATCGCTTCAGCGAGTTCTTCTCACTCACTCTCAACAAACCACCCGCCGCTCTCAGCACCAGCGATCAACAGCAGTGGCGCGCCCTGGCCAGCGAATTTGATGGTTACATGCAGCTTCTGGCAGCCGATCGAAAGCAGCTCTTGGCCAGAACCGAAAAACTCCTCAATGCTGCCCAAACCACCATTGCCCAACTAGTTCAAAATCCCCAAGCAGTCTTAGAACAAGGCCAAAAGTTACAAATCGCCCCCATTGTCTCAGCAGTCACATCAGAACCAAATACACCCACTGTAATTGTTGGCCTCGATCGACCGATTAAAGACCTGCCCAAAATAGGCAGCAAGACTGCCGACAGCCTTGCAAAGCTAGGCTTATACTTCGTCAAAGACCTGTTGTTCTATTACCCCCGCGACTACATTGACTACGCCCAACAGGCTGATATTCGATCGCTCGCCGAAGGCCAAACTGTCACGCTAGTTGGCAAAGTGAAACGCTGCAATTGCTTCACCACCCCCAAAAACCAAAAACTTACCATTTTTGAACTAGTCTTGAGCGATCCCACTGGCCAAATTCGCCTAGGGCGCTTCTATGCGGGTAGTCGCTACAGCAACCGGGGCTGGCAAGAATCCATGAAAAAACGCTTCTCTCCCGGAGTCTTGGTCGCCGCTTCTGGGTTGGTGAAAAACCAGGGCAAATATGGACTCACTCTCGATAACCCCGAAATGGAAGTACTCGGTGATGGCGAAGAGTCGCCTTCTTCTTTACGGATAGGTCGCATCTTACCGGTGTATCCTCTGGCGGAAGGAATTAGTGCTGAGTTGATTCGTCGATCGATGATGGCTGCCTTACCTTCTGCTCAACTTTTGACTGAAACTCTACCGCTGGATTTACGGGAAAAATATCATCTGGCTGAGTTAGCTAGCTCGATCGCCAATATTCATTTCCCTGACAATACAGCTGCCAAAGACAGCGCTCGTCGCCGCTTAGTATTTGATGAATTTTTCTATCTCCAACTCGGTTTTTTATACCGCCGCCAAAAGCTGCGCCAAAGAACCACTGTCACTGTGAAAATTCCGGAAAATTCGCTGCTAGACAAACTGCGCCAGATGCTGCCGTTTAAATTAACCAATGCTCAAGAACGAGTGGTGGGCGAAATACTGCAAGATCTCCAGCGACCAAATCCCATGAACCGCATGGTGCAAGGCGATGTGGGTTCTGGGAAAACATTGGTAGCCGTAATGGCAATTTTGGCCGCGATCCAATCTGGCTACCAAACGGCTTTAATGGCTCCGACGGAAGTCTTAGCCGAGCAACATTATCGTAAGTTAGCAGGCTGGTTTACCATGCTACATCTGCCGATCGAACTGCTCACTGGCTCCACTAAAGCTGCTAAGCGCAAAAAGATTTATCGTGAATTAGAAACTGGTGAACTCTCGATTGTGGTGGGTACTCATGCCCTGATTCAAGATAAAGTGAACTTCGATCGACTAGGTTTAGTAGTGATCGATGAGCAACATCGTTTTGGGGTGTTACAACGTGCCACCCTGCAACAAAAAGGCATAGAACCCCATGTGCTAACCATGACAGCTACGCCGATTCCCCGTACTCTAGCGCTGACTTTACATGGAGATCTGGATGTCAGTCAAATTGATGAAATGCCCGCTGGCCGCCAGCCAATTCAAACTAATATCCTCGGCGGCAAAGAACGTCGTCAGGCTTATGAGTTAATGAAGCGAGAAATTGCCAAAGGTCAACAAGTTTATATTGTTTTACCCTTGGTCGAAGACTCCGAAAAGCTAGATCTGAAATCAGCAATAGCTGAACATGAACGTCTATCTACTACTGTTTTTACTGAGTTCAAAGTAGGTTTACTTCATGGACGGATGACTTCTGTAGAGAAGGATGCAGCAATTACAGCTTTTAGAGATAATGAAACCCAGATTTTAGTCGCCACTACAGTTATTGAGGTCGGGGTAGATGTGCCGAATGCAACGGTGATGGCGATCGAGAATGCTGAACGCTTTGGTCTAGCCCAGCTCCACCAACTACGCGGTCGGGTAGGTCGAGGTAGTATCCAGTCTTTTTGTTTATTAATGAGCAGCAGCAATTCCCCTGATGCCAAGCAGCGATTGCAAGTATTAGTCGAATCCCAAGACGGTTTCTGGATTTCGGAAATGGATATGCGCCTACGAGGGCCAGGTGAAGTGCTTGGTAGTCGTCAATCAGGGTTAGCAGACTTTGCTTTAGCTAGTTTGGTTGCCGATGGTGAGGTGTTGCAAGAGGCCAGAGATGCTGCGACTCAGTTGATGGCTACCGATGCAGAGCTAGAAAACATGCCAGAGTTGCGATCGGAGTTAAATTATCGCTATCAAAAACTTTTAGGGGGCAGTATCTTTACTTAGTATTTTGTTTTAAGTCGCAACTGTATCATAGAAAACGGCTGGCTCTAACTAGATAGTACAACAAATTCGATACCATCCCCGAGCGCCGAAAGCGCAAGCACATCGCCACCGATCCCAAAGTTATGTAGAATAGAACCCTGCTGTTCATCGTAATCATCATGTTTTGGGCTGATAAAATCGCTGCCGAAGCGCAAGGCGCACAGATAGTAAACGACTCCAAGACCCCCTCTGGGCGGGTTCATGTCGGATCCTTGCGAGGTGTGGTCATTCATGATGTCATCTATCGAGCCTTAAAACATGCCGGAAAACCGGTGAAGTTTATGTATGGCGTAGACGATTACGATGCTTTAGATACGGTGCCGCATTACCTCGACCAAGAAAAATTCTCACCCTACTTAGGTGAACCACTGTGCAACATTCCTTCACCAGGTGAAGGAGCCAGTGACTATGCCAAGTTCTTTATGAACGAATTTTTGGAAGTGTTTGACTACTTAGGAGTCAAACCCGAAATTTATTACCTGCGGGACTTGTATCGCACCGGGAAATTAAACGAAGAAATCGATCGATTGTTGCAAAATGCTAACCTAGTACGCGATGCCTACCTGCAAGCTAGCAAAGCCCAGCGGGCTGACAATTGGTATCCTTTCCAAGTTATTTGCGAAAAATGTCGCAAAATTTCTACTACTACTGTGACCGAATACAACGGCAAAGAAGTTTTTTATACCTGTCATGTCGATGCTCCTAATGCCAAAGCCCAAGACTGGGTGAAAGGCTGCGGTCATTCTGGCTGGATCTCGCCTTTTGATGGCAACGGCAAGCTGCCCTGGAAAGTAGAATGGGTGGCTAAGTGGGCGACCATTGGGGTAACGATCGAAATGGCGGGCAAAGATCACTCCCAAAAGGGTGGCTCCCGAGATGTGGCTAATGCTATTTGTCGCAAGGTCTTGAATACACCACCCCCCATGCATTCGGCCTACGAGTTTATTTTGGTCAATGGCACTAAAATGAGTTCTTCTAAAGGGGTGGGTTCTAGCGCCAAGGAAGTAGCTGAACTATTGCCACCGGAGCTGTTGCGCTTTTTGATGCTACGCACTCAGCCCCGTACCGTCATTGATTTTTCACCTAATCATGAAACAATTACCAGGTTATATCGTGACTATGATTCTCTAATTACAAAGTATCGTGCTAATCCAGAATTAAATGAGGATTTGCTGCCGCTGTTATATGCTCAGCCAGATGAAGAGATTAAACCTTTTCAACCGTTCGACTTCAGCACGCTGATTTCGTTACTACAACTACCACACCTTGATATTAATAACGAGATCGCTACTCGTAGCCCAGCCGACTTTAGTGAGTTTGATCGACTAATGGCCGATCGACGGGTTAAAGTTGCCCAAAAATGGCTAGATGACTATGCCGACCCTGAAGAAAAACTGACTTTGTATGTGGATTCGGTGCCGGAAACGGTGAATCAACTAACTCCCCAGCAGATTCAGTATCTAGAGAAGCTAATTGTGGCTTTGGATGCAGTGACGAGTTGGGATGGCGAGACTCTGCAAAACACCTTGTTTGCAGTGAGTAAAGATGAGTCGTTAGAAATTACTCAGCCGATCGCCTTCCAGGCAATTTATCGCTGCTTTATGGGTAAAGATAAAGGGCCAAAGGCTGGGGCACTGCTGTCTTATTTGGATCGATCGATGGTGATTCAAAGATTGAAGGATGCGATTAGGTTGTCTTAACTGTGATTGGGATGATTACGTGGTGGACTGTGATGATTACTTGAAAATAACCACAGCCCATCAATCAATTCTATTAATCACAGTTTAGACAAGCTCTCGATCAATGCCCGTAAACCCAAATAATAACTGCTGGCACCAAAACCGCTGATTTGCCCGATTGCTACTGGTGCTATATAGGAATGATGGCGAAATTCTTCGCGTTTATGGATATTGCTGAGATGTACTTCTACTGTAGGAATTGCCACTCCAGAAATCGCGTCTCTTAAAGCCACACTGGTATGAGTTAGCCCACCCGGATTGATCAACAAGCCATCATACTCACCACGGGCTGCATGGATTGCATCGATCAGCACCCCTTCATGGTTGGATTGCTCACAAATAACCCCAGCCTTGTACTCATTACCAAGCTGGGTCAGTTGCTGATTAATTTCAGCTAGAGTGGTGCTTCCATAAGTTTCTGGTTCGCGCGAACCCAACAAATTCAAATTGGGTCCATGGAGAACTAAAATTCTCAGTTCAGCAGAATCCGGCATAGATCTAAATCTCTAATGTTGACTATCTTCTGTCGCGGACAGGGATAGGAATGAGTTCAGGTTCATGTTGCGGCTCCTGGCCAAACAACGATTCAACTAGCTTGTTAGCTAATTCGATAAGTCGATCAATCAAACCTGTAATGTAGTCCATGAAAACCAGCTCCCACAAGAAAACTTTTAAACGAGGGGCAGTCCATCTTCAAAAAAAGTTGGTTCTGCGGCAGACAATCTGCATTGAGTGCTTACATCTCATTCTAGTGCTAAATCTGAGAGAGTGTAACGAAAAAGAAATATTTAACTATTTTTTCACATTTGCCCGGATTTTTCTAGAGCTGATCATTTTTGATCGATTGCCTTATGAGTTTGGGGCACGACCCGTACTATTGTCAAAGACTGCTTGAGTAAAGCCTGCCATTCTAATACTTGTTCTGGCAAAGGCGGCAATGGATTGGCGTGATGTGGGTGTTCTAAAGCACTTACTGGCTGCAAAAAGACGGGAATATTTGAATCTATCTCTGCAATCAGAGCGGCAGCTTTAGTCAAATCTTCGATCAGGGTCGCTTGGCTCACGATAATTTTGCCAAACACTGCACAGCCTTGGTCTACACATACCCGCAAAAATTCTTGGTGTGCCGCCCAGTGTGATTCGCCGCTGACACTGGGTAACTTGATATCCATCCCCACTAAATCTAGATACTCAGCGATCGAGGCTAGCTGCTGAGGGCGATGACCACCGGTTTCTAGATAGATCGGTAAGCCCGTAGAGCGCAGCAACGGCAGTAACTGTTGCAAAAATTTAGCGTGGAGTAATGGCTCACCCCCAGTGATACTGATGCTGTCATGTAAATGGGGCGTGTTTTGATCTTTCACCCAGCCCCAAACTTGATCTACCGAGACCGGGTTGGCATAGGCTTGAAAATCGCGCTGGCCGGGAGTTTGTTCGATTTCACAAGTTTTCTGCGCCACCCAAGTATGTTCACTGTCACAATAGGTGCAACGCAAATCGCAGCCGCCAAACCGCACAAAGATCTGCCGGGTGCCCACGTTTAGCCCTTCTCCTTGGATTGCTGAAAAAATTTCTACCAGATTAGTTCGATCGGACATACGCTATCTATTGATTTACAAGTTCGTAGAAATTTATAATTTCGCAGCTTTCTTCATAAAAGCACATCTTCTGTTTAAAGAAAATTTATCACTAAGCTGCGGTGATCTTGGTTAGCATTATAAAGACTTCTGTCGGGAAGATTGCCATGCTGCCAATATTATCGATCTTAGCTCTGCTCTTATGCTTTTGGATTTTAGTTTCGCAGTTAATGCGCCGAGAAGAATCTAGTAGTCGGCGACGGGCACTAGCGAGCCAATATCCTCACACCTACAAACGAATTCCGCGCGATCCAGAAGAGCAGTACATAGAGGGAGTCGGCTACATCATCGGGGATGTTTCTTGTAAATATAATGCTCGATCGCCCTATATGCGCTGTGCCGTCAATCCTAGTGGGCTTTGTCAAGGCTGCCGCGATCATTACCACCAATAGAAAATCCCCTAAAATTATGATGTCAGCTTAAAAATGCAAATTAAGATCCAGCCCTTTACTGTCAACAAGCGTGTCCCTCTGAAAATCAGTCGAGGTACTACCAGCCAATCTACCAATATTTGGCTACGCATTGAGGCAGATGGTATTGAAGGCTGGGGTGAAGCCACTCCTTTTTCGATCGGCACTCTCCAGCAAAGCACCGCCGAAATCATGACGGCTTTGACTGAGCTGACTCCCATATTAGCCAAATTCCACCCTCTCCAGCACCAAAGCATTAATAAAATGCTGCGAGAATCGGACTGGCAGCGAATTCCTTCTGCAGTGGTGGCAGCGATCGACTTGGCAATTCACGACTGGCTGGGTAAAAAAGCTAACATGCCGCTCTGGCAGCTTTGGGGTTTAGAACCAGCCATGGCTCCGCCAATTTCTGTTACCGTTGGCATCAATTCTCCGGCGGGTGCTCAAGCTAGAGTGCACCAGTGGCAAGAAATCTTTGATTGCAATTTTTTCAAGTTAAAACTGGGTAGTCCCGCAGGCATTGCTGCCGATCAGGCGATGTTTCAGGCTGTGCAAGAAATTGTGCCTCAGGCCAAACTAACGGTTGATGCCAATGGTGGTTGGGACTTAGAACAGGCGGTATTAATGACTGAGTGGCTATCTCTGCGGGGAGTCAGCTATGTAGAGCAACCCTTGGCCAGAGGAGCTGAAGCTGATTTACCGAAGTTACAGCAGGCTTCAACCCTGCCGATTTTTGTGGATGAGAGCTTTTTTGTGAGTCAAGATTTGCCAAAGTTAGTTGGCCGAGTTGCTGGCATTAATATCAAATTGATGAAGTGTGGGGGCTTAAGCGAAGCTCTGCGCAGTATTCATGCTGCTAGAGCTTACGGTTTGCAGGTGATGATTGGTTGCTATTCAGATAGTTGTCTTTCCAATACCGCTGCGGCTCAATTGGGTTCTTTGGTAGATTATTTGGACTTAGATAGTCACCTAAATCTATTAGAAGATCCTTTTATAGGGGCAACCATACAAGAGGGTAAGCTGCTACCTAGCAACTTACCCGGTTTGGGAATACAACTGCATTCCAAGTAAACTACAAGCCCTCTAAAGGAATACCCAAAAACCTGGCCAGTTCGGCTCCTTGAGTTTCGATTTCAGTTAGGGCGATCGGTTCACCTACCCGAGTCAAGGGGATTTCTCGCCGACCTTTGACCCTTATAAACAGCGTGCGCCGAGGATTGATGCCGTCTTTGATGTCTACTCGCACGGCCTGGATATCTTTGAGCGGATTTTTTACTTCGATCTGGCGGTTTTTGCCAGGGAAACCCCAGCGAAAAATAGTCGATTCGCCGGTTTCTTGATTAAACTCGTTGTAGCCACCACCAATATCGAGGGCGATCGAACCCCACAAATACAGAGCAGTCAGACTGCCCGCCACACCATAGAAGCCCATCGCCACCCCCTGAGGAAAAAATGGCAGGTCGATCGAGTTCTCGATAAACGGCAACAGATCGGTGTGTAGAAAGCTAGACAAACTTTCTAGCAAAAATCCCCCGCCACCTAAAGTGACGATGCCCGCCCAGAAATAATTGCTAAACCGGCGCGAACCCAAAACAGATTGCACCAGAATGGTCTTGGGCACAGCCACCGCAACATTTTTAGTCGCCGCAGTTTCGGTAGGGGGTTGGTTAGACAGGATTGGATCGGACATATTGGAAATTTTTAAAGTTTTTTCAACAGCTTTGTTTATTGTGGCATTGATTCCGAAAAATCATTGGCAGAACCAAAGTTCTTTCCGTTAGCCAAAATGGGCACTATTAATTGTGAGTATAAACATATAGATGAGTAGCTAGTCCAGCAAGAACAAGCTGAGGAAACAATTTGTAAAGATCCTCAATCGATCGAACACCAGTCACATTTCCATATTTTATACTGACAAAGAGAAATACCTCAGCCCTGCAATGCCTCCAGCCTCTACCGAACAACCAGCAAACATTTCAGCCGTTCAGTGGCAAGCATTACTGGGCGAGAGTTTGCCTGAGCAAAACTTAAACTGGCTCAACGGTCGCCTGCGCATCAACGAAGTTCCTCCGGGTAAGACCTTTTGGCATTCTACTAGTGGCGCTCCAGGCTTATACATTGTGTTGGCGGGTAAGGTGCGCCTGTTTGATGACCAAGGCGAAAAACTAGCCGTGCTAGAAGTCGGTGATACCTTTGGTACCGATAGTCTATTTTCTCAACGACAGCTTACTGGCCACAGTGCCAAAGTCGCACTCACCAAAGCCTCTAATGCCGCAATCATCGGCGTAATTTTGGTTGCCGATATCGAAAAGCTCTGGCAGAAATTCCCCAAAATCGAAAAGCATCTAAGCCAACATCGCCAACTAGCATCCGCCGCAAAACTCCCCGCTCAGCTTGGAGTTGTCGCCTCTGGAACAAGCGGAGCTATTGCCGTGCGGCCCCAGCAAGTAGTAGCCGATAATTGGCAGCCACCAATCCCCGAAGCAGTCCTCATCAAACCCTATTTCCCTTCGCCTGGTCGCCGCCTGGGTCAATGGTGGCAAAGGCAACTGCGCAAATATCCTTTCTATGGACAGCAGAGCGCTGCCGACTGTGGAGCAGCTTGTTTAGTAATGGTGGGTAGGTATTGGGGCAAAGTCTTCAAAATCAATCGAGTGCGAGAGATGTCCGTGATCGCCCAAGATGGTTCTAGCCTCAAAACCCTGGCGGCGGCGGCAGAGAGCTTGGGTTTCAACAGTCGTCCAGTCAAAGCCAGCATTGACCAACTTGCCAAACAAAGAATGCCGCTAATTGCCCATTGGCGCGGTAATCATTATGTGGTGGTCTATGAGATCAGTGCTAAATATGTAATTATTGGTGACCCGGCGATCGGCCAACGCCAAGTTAGTCTGGAAGAGTTCGGCAAAAACTGGACAGGCTTTTGTCTGCTGGTAGAACCCACAGTCTCTTTGACTAGCGGGGGTAAAAATGGCGATCAGAAAGGCCAAAATAGTAGTTTTTGGCAGCTATTTGAGCTGGTCATGCCTCATCGCACGGTGATTGGCGAAGTATTTATGGCTTCGATCGTCCTGCAACTTTTTGGCCTGATTTCGCCAATTTTTACCCAGTTGATCCTCGATCGAGCAGTCATTCATAAATCATCTGATAGCTTAAATGCTTTTGTCATTGGCCTGTTGCTGATGGGGATCTTTCAGATCGCCATGTCTACCCTGCGCCAGTATCTAATTTTTATTACCGCGATTCGGATCGATACGGCGATGATTGTGGGCTTTATTCGCCATGCTTTTAGTCTGCCATTATCTTACTTTGACACTCGCAAAGTCGGTGATATCACCTCCCGTATTGAAGAAAACCACAAGATTCGCAGCTTTATCACCGGCGAAACGATCGGCTTAATTTTAGATATTTTGTCGGTGTTTGTATATGTCACCCTGATGTATGTGTATAGCTGGAAGCTGGCCACCTTAGTCATGGTTTCGATTCCGCCGTTTTTGATTTTAAATTTGCTGGCTACGCCGTTTTTAAAAAAGCTGTCCCGAGAAGCCTTCAATGCCTATGCCGAAGAAAGCAGCTATTTAATCGAGGCTCTTAACGGCGTGCGTACAGTCAAAGCCATGGCGGTAGAACGTACCGTGCGCTGGCGCTGGGAAGAATTGCTTAATCATGAAATTAAGCAGCAATATCAGAAAAAAATGTTTGGTATTAAGCTGCAAGCTATCAGTTCGGTGCTGGATTCTTTTAGCGGCGTGGCTCTACTCTGGCTGGGTTCATCTCTGGTAATTAGCGGTGAGTTTAGTATTGGTCAACTGTTTGCCTTCAATATGCTATCCGCTAACGTAATTGGTCCTTTTAAACGCCTCGCTGGTATTTGGAACCAATTCCAAGAAGTGACCATTGCGATCGAACGCATTTGTGACGTAATTGAATCACCTCCCGAAGAAGATCCCCAAAACAATACTAAGCAACAGCTTGGTAAATTGCGCGGCCATATTGTGTTCGATCGAGTTACTTTTCGCTACAATCCCCACACCGAAACCAACACCCTAGAAAACCTCAGCTTTGAAATCAAGCCTGGTCAGACGGTGGCTTTAGTTGGACGCAGTGGCTCCGGCAAAACCACCTTATCTAAACTTTTGCTGGGGCTATATACTCCCACTTCTGGCAAAATATTAGTCGATGGTAAAGATATCACCCAGGTGGCTCTCCATTCTTTACGCGGTCAAATTGGCGTGGTCGATCAGTCCACCTTTTTATTCAGCGGCACGATTACCGAAAATATTGGACTTGGCCAACAAAATGCCAGTGCTAAAGCGATTCGACAAGCCTCGATTGCCGCTGGAGCTGATGAGTTTGTTAGTGTAATGCCGATGGGTTATGAAACTCAAATTGGCGAGGGGGGTGGAATGCTCTCTGGGGGACAACGCCAACGACTGGCGATCGCCCGTTCTCTGGTGGGCAACCCCAGTCTGCTGATTTTTGATGAAGCCACCAGTAGCTTAGATACTGAATCAGAAAGAATCATTCAAAAAAACCTGGAAAGCATCTGCCGCAACCGTAGCGCGATCATTATTGCTCACCGGTTATCTACGGTACGCAACGCCGATCTAATTTTGGTGTTAGATAAAGGCGTGTTGATCGAAAGCGGTACCCATGGAGAATTAATGGCTGGACGTGGCCAGTATTACTACCTCAATCAGCAGCAGCTAGGAACGATCGGCTCATGATTAAAATTTTGATTGTAGATGACCAATTAGTAGTCCGCGAAAAGTTAAAGCAAACCTTAGAAAAACAGCCCGATTTCCAGGTGGTCGGTAGTGCGGTAGATGGTGATGATGCTATTAGACAGGTAGGCTTGTTGCAGCCCGATATAGTGTTACTAGATATTGAAATGCCCGGTAAAGATGGACTTGTGGCTGCCGCCGAAATTCGGATGAGTTTTCCGGGTATTCGCACCGTGATGTTGAGCAGTCGTGATGATGTCCAATCAGTTCGCACTGCTCTGCAAAGTGGCGCTCATGGTTATTTGGTGAAACAAGAAATCGACTTTAGCATGATGGAACTGATTCGATCGGTTTCCAAAGGCCACATGCAGTTTGGTCCTGGTCTGTTAGAAAAAGTTATTTCTCAAGATGCTCTTGCTCTCACCCAGCCAGCGGGCCGGCTAAAGCCAGATCATGACACTTTTAATAGTGAAATTACGATCGACACCGAAATCACCAACGAGGCTGAGCTTTTAGAAATAGAATCCACCCCGATCGATCATCAAGCTGATTGGTCTAACTCCGCCAAAGAAATTATTGATGGTGTCCCGCTGCCTTGGACAAGGGGGTTATTTTACTGCCTATTGGTTTTTATTGCAGTAGCGATTCCCTGGGCAATCTTTTTTCAGATGGATGAAATTGGCACTGCCCGAGGCCGGATGGAACTAGCTGGCGACACCGTAAGACGCGAAGCCGATATTGAAGGCAGCGTTACAGTCATTAAAGTCTTGGTGAAAAAAGGCGATGTGGTGAAAAAAGGTCAGGTAATTATGGAACTAGATTCCCGGGGTATCCGTGACCAAATGCAACAAAACCAGGTGAAGTTAGAGGGTCAACAGCAGCGCCTGAACCAGCTTGGCCCCATCAAAAATCAACTGTCGATCGCGGTGAGCACCCAGCAGCAACAAAGTCAGGCGCAGTTATTAGAAAAACAGGCGCAGATCGCTCAAGCACAGCAGAGCATTAATGGTCTAAAAAGTACCTACAACAATCAAACCACCGAAAAATCGGCTCAGTTAGCGCAGATTGCCCAAGCCGTAACTGATAAACAAAATAACTTAGCGGCGCAAAAGCAAGAAAGAGCCAATAAAGTTATTCAAGCTAAACAAAATATCCTGGATAGCACCGCTACTAATAACAACAACCAAACTCGTTTTCAAGATGCCAAGAAGGAAGCCCTTCGCTATCAAAAGCTGGCCAAAGATGGTGTGGTTTCAGAGGTAGTGAGTCTCGAAAAAGACCGTTTGGCTAAAGATAGCTATCAATCTTATTTACAGTCGATCGCCAATCTTAAACAGGCCACTTTGCGCGCGACAGAAGAGCAAGATGCTTCTACTAAAGCAATCCAACAAGCTCAGGCGGAGGTACAACAGGCTCAACTACGCCTCCAAGAGCAACAGAGCAACTCTCAACGTACTACTAGTCAACTTCAGTCGGATGTTACTCAGTCAGATTTGCGATTGGTAGAGCAACAGCGTGGTCTGCAAAGTCTTAATCAAGTTGGCAAGTTGGCCGTGGTTAAAAGCGAACAGCAGCTCAAAGAGCTACAAAGCCAAATCACTGCTTTAGAAAATGAGATTGAACAGAGTAAAAACCTGGCTAAAAACCTGGCCAACCAGCTCGAAAAATACACGGTGCGTGCCAACGTTGATGGCACGATTTTTGAGTTGCCAATCTCGCGGGAAGGCGCAGTATTACAACCCAAACAGCTTATTGCCGAAATTGCTCCACCTACCAATACCGCTACAGATTTGGTTTTTAAAGGCGAAATCCCTGCCAGTCAAAGTGAATCTTTGCGGGCACAGGGCATTGGTAAAGACGTAAAGCTCAAATTTGATGAGTTTCCCTTTGAGACTTATGGGATTGTCAATGGCAAGGTGACTTGGATTTCGCCTAACTCTAAAATAATAGCGACTCCCACTGGTAACTTGACCAATTATGAAGTGAAGGTTGGCCTGAGCCAAACTTGCATCAAACACCAAAAAGAATGTTTACAATTCAAATCTGGCCAGCCTGCTACGGCAGAAATTATTATTCGTAAGCGCCGCATTATTGATTTTATTATGGATCCATTTACCAAGCTCAAGAGTAGTTAGGCGATTTCTCAATAATAAAATCCCACTCCGCCTCAATCAGCTGGCTGAGCGAAGTCAACGACAGCGATACAATAATTTTCGGAAATCACCTTAGTATGCCTGAGATCACCAGCCAAGATTTACTACACCAACTTAAAATTACCGGTAAAATTCCTGAGCTGCTACAGGGTATTTTGCAGCGCCAAGTCTTGGAAGATACTGCCACAGAGCTAAAGCTAGAGATTTCTGGCGATGAACTCCAAGTTGGCGCCGATCAGTTTCGTGCGACCAACCGGCTAGAGACTATTCCAGCTACTCAGAAATGGCTAGCCGATCGACTGTTATCGGTAGATGATTTTGAGCAGTTGGTTACTACTAACTTATTGGCTCCCAAGGTAGCTCATTGCCTATTTGCCAGCAAAGTCGCTCCCTATTTTCATCAAAATACCCTGGACTATGCTTCAGCAGTAGTGTATGAAATTGTCTTGCCAGATAAAAACCTGGCGATCGAGCTGTTTTATGCAATTCAAGAAGGCGATATGAGCTTTGCCGATGCTGCCAGAACCTATGGTCAAAATTTGGAAGTGCAGCGTCAGGGTGGTTATTTGGGCAGCGTCAGCCGCAAAAAAATGACCCCCGAAGTATCAGCAGCCGTATTTGCGGCTCAGCCTCCACAGATATTAAAGCCGATCGAAGTAGGTAAACAGGTTCATTTGATTTTAGTAGAAGAGGTGATCAGGCCACAGCTCACGCCTCAGCTTCAAGAACAAATTATGTGGCAATTATTTCAAGACTGGCTCCAAGAAAAAATTGGCGCTCGTCGATCGGGCTTGAAGATCAAAATTTAGGGGGAGATCAAACTGTCTCAGGGCTAATTGAAACGTGAATGATGAGCTAAAAAATAGATGGCACTGAAATAGCTATAAAAAACTATTTGAACTGACAACGTTGGTGTTGCAATGAGGAAACCTGAGCAATTGCTTCAAAATCTCGATCGTTATGGATCAGCAATAAATTATTTTCTAACGCTACTTGCGCAATACAGCAATCGATCGGACTACGAACGGTCAAGCCTCTACGTCGTAAATCATAGAAAATACGAGCAGCCGATTCCCACCCATTTGTACTAAGTTCGATATAGTCTTGGGTTGTCAGATATCCTGAGAGACGTAGCCATTCAGCTTCGTTTAGGCTACCCTGTAGCAGTTCTAGTTGAGTAAATCGGGTGATATAAACTGGCCGATCAGCAACGAGTTTTTCAAGTTTTAGTCTGGCTTGACCAGTACGATCACGAAAAAGCCCGATCCATACAGAGGTATCAATCAATATCACAATTAATTTCTCTCAAAGCTTTGTGATCAAAATCTGGGGCGAACTGAATTTGTCCAGCAAGGTCAAAAAGGTTTTTCTTTTTGCGTGACTGCACTAGTTCTTTGAGAGCTAGGTCAATTAATTCTTCTTGGGTAGTAAGCTTAGTAAGCTGAAGCGCTTCCCTGACTAGGGTTTCGTCCAAATTTAGAGTGCTTTGCATGAGGATGCCTTGGCGGGATGTTTTCATTTTAACCGATCGATTCCAAATCCAAGGCTCAAACCCGACCCACCACCAAAAATAAACCCCACACCCAAATACTGCTTTGATTAGCTATCCAGAATCGAACAGCTTTAATTGCCGCTCGTCGATCGGGCTTGAAGATCAAAATCTAAGTCAATCTTTTCACATAAACCCGATCGCACCGCAAAGTCTCGACCCCACTACTAGCCAAGTATCCACTATTTTCGTACAGATGCACCGCCTCCACTAAGGCCGCAGCCGTCTCAATCCAAATCTCCTGAAACCCTCGCGATCGAATGGTCTCTTCCAACTGACCCAACACATATCGTCCCAGACCCTGACCTCGATGAGCCTTTAATAAATACATCTTCCTAATTTCCACCGCAGCCTCACCTCGAGCAATTGGATGATAGCCAGCGCTCCCAACTACCTGACCCGCCCCGTTCAATAAAGTCCAGAACTCACCGCCAGTTTCTAGATAATATTTCTCGATTTCTAACACATCTCGATCGGCTCCTTCTGGCTCCCAACCCAAACCATACTCTGCCAAAACCGTACCAATCACCTCTGCCACGGCCTGTCGATCGGCCACTTCCCAAGGGCGAATCGTAAAATCAAGATACTTCATAGCTAGCTGTGAATCCGAGGCTCAGGGTGTAACTCTACCAGCAATTCGCTTTCAACTTCGGCTAGCTCACCCAAACGAGTTTGGACGATCGACCGCTCAAAATAAGTATCAGCCAACGACCAAAAAGCCCCAAAATGTCTAGCCTCAGAAGCCATTAGGCTGCGATAGAAAGCCGCCAAATCTGGTTCAGGCAAATGAGCCGCCAGCAGTCCCAGTCGCTCATGAGAGCGAGCTTCAATCAAACCACCTACTAGCAAACAATCCAGCAGCCGCTCTTGACCATTCGATCGAATTTGTTTCTTCAGAGCTGCCGCATAGGGTGGCGAATTTAGAGGAGCCAGCGCAATCTGTCGATCGGCCAAAATTTGGTTAACCTGATGGAAATGCTCTAGCTCTTCTCTAGCAATAGCTGTCATCGATGCCACCAGCTTTTCATGGCCCAGATAGCGGAACATTAAGTTAATCGCATTATTTGCTGCTTTTAGTTCACAGTGGGAGTGATCTAGTAGAATCAGATCCATGTTTCTTAATGCTTGCTCTAACCATTGTGGGCTAGACGCTAGCTTTAATAAGTTTATTGTCGGATAATTGGTGGCGACCATCGAAGTAAGATATGAATGCGAATATTGCTTTTGTCTACCGTAACAATTGTCAGGCATTGTAGGTTTGCGCACTACACACCACACATTTTAGAAAGCCACATAGACTCAGCATCTCCATCATAGCCATGTTCAATATTTTCTCCAAGCGTCCACAAAATCGAAGAATCATCATTGGCGATGTACATGGCCACTATGATGGCTTGATGGCGCTGCTAAAAGAAGTCGATGTGGGCAGTGATGATCAGGTATATTTTTTAGGTGACTTGATCGATCGAGGCCCCAAAAGCGCCGACGTGATCAAATTTGTCCGTGAAAACAAGTATCCATCATTGCTGGGCAACCATGAGGTGATGATGCTGCGAGCGATCCAAGAAGGCGAGGAAGATCGACGAATTCTACAGTTTTGGATGCAGGCCGGTGGTGATGCGACGATTGCTAGCTATGGAGCTAATGGTATTCTGCGATCGGATGTAGATTGGGTGGAATCTTTACCGACATATTTAGACTTGGGTGATATCTGGCTGGTACATGCTGGGGTAGACCCTTATATGCCCCTAGAACAGCAGGGTGAGCAACAGTTTTGCTGGATGCGCGAGAAGTTTTTCAGTTCGTCTTTCCCCTACTTCGATAACAAACTAATTATTACGGGGCATACGATTACTTTTACTCTGCCGGGAGTTTCTCCTGGAGAGTTGGCCGCTGGAGTAGGCTGGTTAGATATTGAAACAGGAGCTTATCACCGCAAGAGCGGCTGGATGACGGCGCTAGATATTGACAATAAGCAGGTTTATCA
Source organism: Synechococcales cyanobacterium (assembly GCA_043755495.1). GTDB lineage: Bacteria > Cyanobacteriota > Cyanobacteriia > Cyanobacteriales > Chamaesiphonaceae > JAAFHZ01. The sequence goes on along the minus strand of JAYUSV010000044.1, from coordinate 1,436 downwards.
AATGAACGTGTTTACCAAGAAAGCCCGCAAGAAAAGGCTCGATCAAATTACTAAAGAAATTGACCCTACCAAGGTCAAAGCCTATCTGTAATTACTACATAAATTTTTGAGATTTTATATCCTTTGTACTGCTTGTATCTTTCTGTACTTGCCTTAATTTAAAATCGCCGCTAACACTGGAATTATTCAATGATTAAACCTTTTTACCAGCAGTTAGATTCACCTTTACAAAAACAGCCGATCGAAGTCCTCCAAATTAACTTAGGCAAACGTTGCAACCTAGCTTGCAGTCATTGCCATGTAGAATCCAGCCCTCAACGCACCGAAGAACTTTCTCCGGCAGTTTGTGCAGACTTAATTGCCCTAATTCAGCAGTTTCCGCAAATTACCGCGGTCGATCTTACTGGTGGCGCACCAGAAATGCTCTATGGCTTTAAACCATTAGTGATCGCGGCTCGCCAAGCTCATAAACAAGTCATTGTGCGATCGAATCTCACCATCTACTTTGAGCCGGGATATGCCGATATCCCCGAATTCTGCGCCCAGCAGCAGGTGCGTATCGTGGCTTCACTGCCCTGCTATTTGGCTGACAACGTAGATAAAATGCGCGGCAGAGGAGTTTACGATGCCTCGATTAAAGGACTGCAATGGCTAAATCGTTTGGGCTATGGCCAAGATCCCAATTTGATCTTAGATTTAGTCTACAATCCGCCAATTCCTACCACGATCAACTTTAAGCTAACACCAGGTCAACAGCAGCTAGAGCAAGACTACAAAGTATTTTTACAAGAGCATTTTGAAATTCGGTTCAATCATTTATTGACTATCACCAATCTCCCGATCGGACGCACCGGCACTGCCCTGAAGCAACGTCAGCTCGATCGACCCTATCTAGAATTCTTAGCCACCAATTTCAACCCAGCCACAGTGACTGGTCTCATGTGTCGCAACCAGCTCTCGATCGATTACCTAGGGCGAGTTTACGACTGTGATTTTAACCAGATGGCTGAGCTGCCAGCAGTTGCAAATCAAGCAGCCTTGACTGTGCAGAAACTGTTAGCAGCAGGCAGCCTGGATATTATCAATGAGATTCAAACCGCTGACTATTGCTATGGCTGCACCGCTGGAGCCGGTTCGAGCTGTGGTGGTGCTTTGCTGTGAGCCAGATTTCTATCATTATGCCGGTGTTGAATGAGTCGGCAAATCTGCAATGGGCGATCGATAGCACCCAGCCCAGCGATAATATCGAAGTGATTGTGGTAGATGGTGGTTCTACTGATGAAACTTGCCAGGTAGCAGCAGCCTGTGGAGTTAAGGTGATTGCTAGCTCTGCTGGTCGATCGAACCAGATGAATTTAGGGGCAGCAGCGGCAACCGGGGATATTTTGCTGTTTTTGCATGGCGATAGTCGGTTGCCATTGGGGTTCGATCGACTA
>JAYUSV010000043.1:0-8291 GCA_043755495.1 Synechococcales cyanobacterium | reverse complement strand
GATCGCCTCCTCATATCTGCCTAAGTCATTTAGAGAATTTCCCCGCTTACCCCAAGCTTCATATTTGTCTGGCTTAATTTCCACAGCCCGGTCATAGGATGCAATCGCCTCTTCATGGCTATCGATTGCAGCAAATCTATTACCAACCTGCCACAAAAAAAGACCACTACTAAACTCCGGATCACTATCTATTTTAACTTCTTCCGCCTGCTGCCGTGCTGCCTGCAACAAAGACCGGGCTTCGTTTACATCTACATGATCAGCCTGACAATACAAGCCGACGAACTTCGACAAACCAGACAACTGATTGCCATACCGCCAGATAGCAGCCAAAGAAAGACGCTCAGATTCTTCCGTCACTATTTCAGGGCTTTCTAAAATCAACCAACCCTGAATCGCCACCGGAAAAATGAGGCTCAGAAACTCTCGACAGGCACTGCTAAGCCGAGAATGCCGATCTAAAGATGCTTCGGCGTTAATAGATACAACAACCTCAGCCGTTAGCTCAGAACATCGAAAATGATGAGCCTCTAGCAAATGAGTGACAAATTGCAAAAAATCTGGCTGACGTAAAAATAAACCATGATAAAGGTAGCTAGAACGCTCTCGTAGCCAATCTTGGTTGCGATACTTTTGTGGTAACGCCGTATCTGCTGCCACATAAGAATTAGACTGCTCATAAAAGTAATCGGCCAACAGTTTATTGACCTGCTCAAAAAGCTGCCGATTGTCATCAAACAAAACCTTGCGAAACACATCCCGAGACACATCATCGAATCGCCATAGCTCAGACGGCTTAGAAATAAAAGAAAGCCCCTCCAGCCAATCGTGAAGCTCCACTGCAACCGGAGCCTGTTCCAAAGCCTGCCATACATAATTTAAAATTTCTCTATTAAAACCACGACAGCATGAGGCGATTTGTACCAGCCTTTTTTGTTCATCAGAAGCCAACGGCAACAGAAAACTGCTCAGACTTTGCTCGGTTTTTGCAAGGCTTAAATCACCAGATTGCTCCTGCTTCACAACGGCCTTTAGGTAATAAGGCCAGCCCTTAGTAATCTCAAAAATACGCTGAACTTTAGCCGGATCGCTAATACCCGATGCCTGTAAATATTGCGCAGTTTGCTGCAAATCAAACCGAGGAATTTCAACCTCAAAAACACAGCCCCGGTCTTGCTCTAGCTTTCGCCAACCATAATAACTATCCGATCGACCAGAAAGTTGCTGCCGACCCAAAATCACCAGCCGAATTCGCTGGTTCTGAAAATTGTTTTCTCGCAGTAGATACAAAAGCAGCCAAGCATCAACTTCTGTCCCCACCTGCTCATAGACATCAAAAATCAAAATCAGCGGCTTCTGTGCGGCTCTCGCCAACAGCGCCGCCACCAAAGACTTGGTAAGCACTCCAAAAGGATCGAGCAACAGGTTTCGCAAAGCAACCCTCTGCTCTGTTTTCCCCTTAGTCTGAGCAAAACCCGCCAAAAACTTCTCAAAGCTCTCAATGGTTCCCGGCGCATCGAGCAGCGCCTGAGAGCCATGCTTTACCACCTCCCCCAAACCCTTGGGCAAAGCAAGCTGCGCCACACTCTGAGTTACCTTAATCAGCTCTCTGCCCTGAGTATCTTGCTCGATCGACCTACGAGCCTCCTGATGTTGGGTATATTTATCCGAAAACTCTTCCCGCCAGCCATAAGCTAAATCGGGCAACTGACGATAAATCTTATCCATCAGCTTCAACGGAGTCTCTGTGTTAATTTCTTCCCCAATATCGCTGCTCACTACCACCGCATCCGAAAAATCTCGGGCAATTTTCTGGGTCAGAAAAGTCTTACCAATGCCCCCAATGCCATAGGCATGGAAAATCAGAGGGCCGTTAGCCGGTGATTGCAGTGATTTTTTCAGGCCACGAAGCAACTCATCGGTTTCTGGTCGATCGATGTAAAAATCCGGGTTGCCCATGGGAGTGTTGCAAATAAACCACCCCCATTCTAAACCCTTCGATAAGGCAAAAAGCTTTATTCGCAATTCATGAATAAAGAATGTAAGATAGAAAAAAAGGCGTAAAAGCGATGCTAAAACCTCAAGACATCCTAATTTTATTGAAAGTACATCTGTGGAAAGAGAGAGACTGGAGGTATGTAGATATGGCAAAAAGCCTCACGATGAGCGCATCAGAGGTGCACGGGTCACTGAAGAGGAGTGAGGAAAGTAAACTATATAACCCGCTAAAAAAAGAGCCGATCGCCCCGAACTTGTTGGAGCTAGTGGTGCATGGATTAAAATACATGTACCCAGTAGAACCGGGCAGAATAGTAAGAGGAATGCCGACAGCACATGGAATAAATCCATTAAAGGAGCAAATAGCCAGCGCCGGAGAACCTTATGTGTGGGCGTATGCAAAGGGAACAGTGAGAGGGGTAGCGATCGAGCCGTTGTATAAGGCAGTACCCTACGCAGCAGCACAAGATCGAGAGCTATATGAACTGCTGGGGCTAGTAGATGCCTTGAGGGTAGGAAGGGTAAGGGAAAAACAGCTAGCTGCCGAATTTTTAGAACAACGATTGATGGGAGAAAAAAGTGAGTAGTGAAACTATTGAAAAATTGGAGAAGGTTGCAAAAGTATTAGTGGGGTTGGCACAACAGGTAGTGTTTACAGGAGGTGCAACAATCCCGCTGTATTTGGATGCTTATGAAGCAGAAGAGATTAGACCCACAGACGATGTGGACTGTGTAGTGGAAGTGGTATCTAAAGCAGATTACTATCGATTAGCAGAGAAACTGAGAGAATTAGGGCTAAGTGAAGATACATCAAAAGGAGCACCATTATGCCGGTGGCTATGTCAAGGGGTAAAGTTAGATATGATGCCAATCAATCCAGACATTTTAGGGTTTGGCAATCGCTGGTATGAGCCGGGGGTAAGGGAAGCAATTCGGTACATGCTGCCAAATGGTAGTGAAATTTGGATATTTACGGTGTCTTATGCGTTGGGAGCAAAGATCGAAGCATTTCAAAGCCGAGGGAACAACCAGCCGTATTACAGTAAAGATTTTGAGGATATAGTTATGTTGCTGAATGGCTGTCCTAGAATTTTAGAGGAAGTCAACAGTGCAGAAAGAGAGATAAAAAAGTTTGTAGTGGAGTGGATTCAGAAAGAGAAAAAGAACCTGGACAACATAGCACCAGCATTTTTATCTGGAGGAGACAGGGTATCAGGACGAGGAGAATATTTGCTAGAGGTCATCGATCAATTGTCAGGTTTTAATTATTGAATAGCAACTAGCTTGCCTCTAAAGGCATCAGTCAGACAACATTAAGTATTTTGTGATTGTGAGTAGCTCTACAGAGAATTTCCCCAGTTAGATTAAGCTTCATTGTCATCAGGCTTAGGGGAAATAGCGCGGTCATATGATTCAATCTCCTCTTCATATCTGCCTAATCTACCCAAAGAATTTCCCCGATTATTCCAAGCCTCATATAAATCAGGTTTGAAGAGAATAGCGTGGTCATATGATTTGATTGCCTCTTCATATCTGCCTAATCTACCTAAAGAATTTCCCCGATTATTCCAAGCTTCATATAAATCAGGCTTGAAGAGAATAGCGTGGTCATAGGATTCGATTGCCTCTTCATATCTGCCCAAGTTAGACAGAGAATTTCCCCGATTATACCAAGCTACATGGTCATCAGGCTTGAGACGAATAGCGAGTTCATAGGATTTGATCGCCTCTTCATATCTGCCCAAGTTAGCTAGATATACGCCTTTGTTATCACAAACTTCATACAAATTAGGCTTGAAGGAAACAGCACGGTTGTAAGATTCTATCGCCTCTTCATCTCTGTCTAACTTAGACAGAGAATTCTCCCGAGCATACCAAACTTCATGTAAATTAGGCTTGAAGGAAATAGCACGGTTGTAGGATTCTATCGCCTCTTCATATCTGCCTAGTCTACCCAGAGAATTCCCCCGGTTATACCAAACTTTATGGTCATCAGGCTTGAGAAGAATAGCGCGGTCATAGGATCTGATCGCCGCTTCATTCCTGATCAAGCTCAAGTTAGACAGAGAATTCCCCCGATTATACCAAGCTTCATGGTCATCATGCTTGATTATCAAAGCTTTATTATAAGATTTGACCGCCTCTTCATATCTGCCCAAGTTAGCTAGAGATACGCCTCTGTTAAACCAAGTATGATAATCGTTGTATTCGAATGAAATGGCTCTATCAAATAATTTGACTGCTTCTTCATACCTACCTAAATAATCTAAAGCACTTCCCTTATTAGACAAGACTCTAGAATCATTATTTTTAAAGAAAATAGCTACGTCATAAAACTTAATTGCTTCTTCGTATCTTCCTAAACTGTGTAGAGAATTCCCCCAATTATTCCAAACCCCATACTGATCTATTTTGATGGCTAAAGCCTTTTCATAAGATTTTATTGCTTCTTCATACCGGCCTAAATTAGCCATAGAAATCCCCCGGCCATGCCATGATTCATATTCATTTGATCTAATATTAATGGCTTCATCAAAACATGTAATTGCTTTCTCGTATGTTCCTTGCTTTAATAACAAACTCCCTTGGACGATAAACTTCTGCATAGCTTTTGAATCATTTGAAAACAATGTAAAAATGATAGCTAGCACTTTCTCATACCATGAGTAAGAAGGTGCACATATACTCAAACTTACGTCCTCAATCTTTGATTTTATTGATGATAGATTTTCACTAATATCAAATTTATCTCGTACATTAATAAACTTCTCTCGCATGTTTTGATCAACTATTTCAAACAGCCCAGAATTCCAATCATAAAAATCTGGGGCGCGTCGAGCAAAATAGCGAACAGCAAACTTAGGCAATACAAAAACAAAGCAAATATTAGGAAACTGATCACGAAAATTTTCGCGCTGCTGATTAAGGTGGCTCAAAATTGGCGGCACCGTATCGAGGTTATAATAACCGCCCAGCCCTTTGTAACCAGATTTATAACCGAGCTTAACATCATCTGCCAAAGACTTTTCTAATCCCAATACAAACAGCACATTCAGCGTCTCACAGTCTGATCTACTTTTCACAATGCTATATAAATTCTGAATCGGCTCCTCTAGCTCCAGCACTCCAATATTTTTCAAAGGGAACTCTTGATAGATCTTAGGGATAAGCTGATTGAATTCTCCTTTGGCGCACTGCAAAAAAAGAATACTAAACCCCGAAAGCAAATCTAAGGTATTTACAAACACCCGATAAACTTCATCATTAGTTAACGGTGGCAACTCTTCCCGTAAACCTACAATCACTAGCTATCACCTCCTAGTCTTCTGCGCGCATCCTGAAACTTACGAGACATCGTAATCAGTGGATGCACATCTCGCCATTCCCGCAACTGATCGTCTTGATAATCGCGGTAGTCTAACAAATGACCCTTACGCAATAAAGTAAAATTTTCGCTATTATTAGCCACCATAGTTTTATCGGCCAGCATCGCAATCCGAGCCAAAATCTCCCACTGAAAATCGTCTACCACCATGCTAAAGCTACTGCTTAGCTGCTGCAAAGAACGGTGCATCGATCGCTCCGTAATTGTCACCCCTCCCTCATTGTACTTCAGCGCATTCTGCACCAGATGCATCAAAGTCCGCATCCGACCACCACTCATTAGACAAAGCTCATCCAAAATTTCTGAGCTGGCAAAAATCGCCGGTTCGCCACTGGCAGGAATATCTCCAGCTAAATTTGCAACTAAATTGGGATCGATCGCCGCAATCCGCTTCTGCACCAACTGACGCAGAGCATTAATCCCCGCCCGGTTTACCCGACCATCCACATGACGCACCGTCACCATCGGCATGACCAAGCAGTCGTCATATCTATGCTGGAGCATTGCGCCCGTATCCGAATAAACCATATCAACATCTACCGTATAGACCACATGGCACCTCAGTCCCCGCATTTGTTGACTACGACTAATATAAATATCTCGCCAGCTCTGTCTTTTCTCATCTTCAGTAGATAACACTCGATCGAGGCTATCCACAATCATCACAATGCCTTGCTTCTGATGATCCGGCAGGTTTTTTTGAGCATGATCAATAAACTCATTCAAAGCCATCAGCAGAGTTTGGGCTTTTTCGTTTAGCCTGCGGCGAATCTCTGGACGGCGATCAGGATTATTTTTGAGCGTCGCAATTAATTTACCAAAACCCAGATTCACCTCGGTTTTAATTTCTTCTAAGGTCATTTTTTCAGGAAAAAACTGTTGCAGCCATTCCCAGTTGTGCTGAAACCAAGCAACCAAAGAGTTAGATTGCTGCGCCGACGACCTAGGAAAAACTTTTAGCAAATTTTCAACACAGGCTAGCAAAATATCCACATACTGTACATCTTCAGACATATCATCTCGGTGAGCATCGAAATACACCACCAAAAATTCTTTACCCTCCAGATATTTCTGCAACCGCTGAATTAACTCGCTAGATTTACCAGAACCGATATGACCCGAAAAAAGCTGACAGGTAAATTCTTTTGAATCTTCAATCCTACGACCCAGCTCCACCGAAATATCCCAATCGCCCCGCACCAATCGACAGTCTACATAGGTTTCTGGTAGAGTTTTTCCGAACGGCTTGAAAGCGTTCATCATTTCTTTACTAAGTTCTCGCTGATCCATAAAACAGGCCGGGGTGGTATCGAACATCATAACTTTATCTTACCAATACCCCCAATGCCGTATGCATGGAAAATTAAAGGGCTGTCAGCCAGTGATTGCAGTATTGATAAAGTCTATCTATGCTGTAAGAAGTTGGATTGAACATCCTCGGATATTAGGCCGATTAATTAATGAGCAATCACTCCGTCACGATCGAACTACCAGAACACATTTTTCAGCGGCTCTCTCTGTTGGCCGAGACAACAGCCAGACCTCTAGCAGAAATAGTGGCTCAAAGCGTTGTGAGCAACTTGCCACCAGAAATCGAGCAATCTTCACCCGAGCTACGACCAGAGCTGTTACGAATGCAATCTTTGCCTGATGCAGCTTTGTTAGAAATTGCTCAAGCCGTGGTTGCTCCTGAACAGCAAATTTATCACGAAGAGTTGCTGGCCAAAAATGCTCTCGATGAACTCAGCGACGATGAACAAGAAGAATTGATGAGATTGCGTTTGGAGGTCGATCGACAGATGTTTTGCAAAGCTTATGCCTGGTCAATTTTGCGGTGGCGCGGCCATAAAATTCCTGCACTGAGCAAGATTCCAGGTTAAGACTCGCTGGGGTCTTTTTTGTGTTCGATCGCTGCATCCATTATTCTCCCGGGGGATCAGTTCTTCGATAAATTCCTGAATTAATCCGGCGATATCTTTGCAGTATCGTGGTACTTGAGGATTGCTGATGTAGTTAAAGGCTTGTTGCCAGCTAGTCATGGTCGCAGAGCAGTTAACGGTCACAAAATGAGCTAAGCTCTCGTCATGCTAAGAATGATAATTGTCTGGCTGGATAGCGATAGCTTGTTCAAAGCACTTAATTGATTCAACATATTCGCCTAACTTGAAGGAAATAGCGCGGTTGTATGATTTGCTCGCCTCTTCATATCGGCCTAAGTTAGTCAGAGAAACTGCCCGGTTATACCAAGCTTCATAGTCGTCAGGCTTAGAGGAAATAGCGCGGTCATATGATTCGATCGCCTCTTCATATCTCCCTAAGTCACCCAGAGAAATTCCCCGGTTATTCCAAGCTTCATAATCGTCAGGCTTAGAGGAAATAGCGCGGTCATATGATTCGATCGCCTCCTCATATCTCCCTAAGTTACTCAGAGAAATTCCCCGGTTAGACCAAGATTCATGGTCATCAGGCTTAAAGGAAATAGCCCGGTCATATGATTTGATCGCCTCCTCATGTCTGCCTAAGTTACTCAGAGAAATTCCCCGGTTAGACCAAGATTCATGAGAAAAATCTTCAATTTGATGCAGTGAATCTTCCAGTGATTGATTCTCAAGAAACGCCACCATTTCTAATGCTTGCGCCAAATAACGCACAGCATCAGCAGAACCCTCCTGACGAGGGAGCACCAATAGCAACGCATTTCCTAAATCATCATTTATGCCTTGAAAAACCACTAGTTTATCGTTTTTACCTGCTAATTCTTGCCATCCATGCTGACGAAGATAAATCGCCATATCATCTACCGATATACTGGCATTTTCAAGTATTTTGGTATTGATTTCTAGCATGTCCATTCTCCATTAGCCGCATAGTTGCGAGCAGCATCCAACAGCCACGACAGAGAATCTGG
>JAYUSV010000042.1:0-8310 GCA_043755495.1 Synechococcales cyanobacterium | reverse complement strand
TTGCTGCGATAGATCTTGGCAGCAGCGGCAGTAGTAATTAGGGCTTGGCTGGCGGAAGCTAAGTTGATTTGATAGGAGAGCCGATCGCCACCCACCATGCCGCCAGCGCTATGTAAAATAACCGTGTGGCAGATGTTTGGTTCAGGGTAGAAAGGTCGCTGAATTCTGAGGGGCGCACGGGCATAACTGCGCCGCAGGATGGTTTTTTCTCCCTTAGATTGAAAAAGTAGATCGATATGACCTTGCCAATGATCGGTGGAAGTCATCGTATTTGTCACCTAATTCAAGAATTCAGACATCCTACCGTGAGCCAACGCCTTTTGCTAAGAACTAAGTCATGGGGGTGCGGTATTCGCGGAATAGTTCAGCAAAGTACAAAAACATTCTTTGGGCGAATTTAGATTGGCTGAAAAATCAGACTACCCCATAATCGCTAGAATTTATCTATGTTCCGAAATTTACCATTCTCAATTTTTGCAAGACAATATTTTGCGTTTTTGTTAGAATGATCTTCACCACTGCCCCACTTTAATTCAAACTCCGATGATGTATCTTTACCTGGCACTGAAAATAAGGTTGATTTTAGTTGACTTAAAATGTTTTTTCTATTTACTTCTTTAGATTGCACAGAATCAGATTTATCAATCATCTTTATAGCTTGGATAAAAGCCTGTGCTGCATCATAACTAGTAGCATGGCGCCAATTGATTGCTATTTTATTTTGTGTCCACTTTTTAAAAGCTTCTTTTATGTATCCCGATTCCTCTAAAAGGCATGGTCTTATCACTTCAATTCCATCAACATAATTACCCCCTTTCGCTATGGTTTCTTGTTCAGACAAAGCCATGTTACCCAATATTTGTATTTTTGTTGAGTTATCTTTGTTGCTATCGTAGACGGCTTTACTGATTTCTATTGCTATAGAATTTGTTTTCACACTGGTAAAAAGCAGTATCACATTACTTTTCTTTTCTTTCTTAATTTCTTTGATCTTTGCTTTTGCATCGAAACCTGATTCAATATTGATTTGGTCAACTATCTCTGCTCCTGGTCTATCAAACTCTTCCTTGAAATCAGAAGTCAGATCTTTGCTGTACGTAGATCCCCCCGCATAAAAAACAGCCACGTTATTAATTTTTAATTTTTTTGTAATATGATCTGCATATTTTTTTGCAGCTTCATCTGTTCCTTTCACAGTCCTAAAGAATTGCTCTCCAGTTATTTTACTACTACTACTGGTAGAAGAAATAATAGGCATATTTTTCGGCCTATATATTTCTTGTGCTGCTTTAGTACTTTCACTTGAATGATGCCCAATTACTCCTATTACTTCTTCATTCTCAATCAAAATTTGAGCCGTTGTTTTGGCTGCTATCGGCTCATTTTCATCATTGGCTATCACGATTTCTATTAGAGGCTTATCATCACCTTGGCTTTCATTGAACTTTTCCTGGGCATCAAAAACACCTCGCAATATATCATTTGCTGCCTTCTCATAATAGTCAATAGAAGTCACAACTGCTAGCTTTATAATTGTTGATTTACCTCCCCTGGACTCCATTTTCACACTTCTGGTACGAGCTTTAGCATTTTGCAAGAAAATTCGAGGGACTGGATCGCTGTAATCTGCATTTACTGCCTGTTCAAATAGAGTAATCGCTTCACTATAATCTTCCTTCTCAGTTAGTTTTATACGTTGAAATATCTGAGCTACTAGATATTTCCCTTTCTTAATTTCTCTTTTGTTATTTTCTTTTCGAAAAGCTTCTATGCCTTTGCTGAGATGGTGATTTGTGCTAGAAAGAAATATACCAATTTCACCACTAGTTATTAGGTTTCTAAAACAAACTGTCTCTTCAGGGTTTTCTTTTTTAATTTTCTTACCTGGTCGTCCTTTTTCAGCCGGACAATAGGCAAAATCATCATAGAGAAGAGCACTATTTATCATAGTTGCAGCTATACCGACACCCAACATCATTATTACAAGTAAGCTAGCAAAGGTTCCCCTGACAATTATTGTTTCACGTTTTCTGCGAGCTACTTCAGCTTCCTGAATTCGTTCTCGTTCCTGAAGACTTCGCTTAATAAAGTCAGACTCAGAAACTAGAGCCTTGGGACGTGTCCGCAATTGTTCTTCTGCATCTATCAGTGCCGCCCCACGCAACAGAGAGCCTTCATCCTTGTGTACTTGCCACTGCCGCATCGCCACCCTTAATTGCTCTTGCCAAGCCCGAAAAACTCGATCGGCTTCAATCCATTGTCGTAAGGAACCCCAATGCTGAATCAAAGCCTCATGGACGATCTCCACAGTACTTTGTCCATCAGCATTTTGACTAGTTACAACCAAACGTGCATCTGCTAATTTAGTCACCAAATCCCAACTAATTTCACCCAGCTCTCCTTGTATAGCCAGTCGTTTAGTATCCTCTTGTCCTTCACCAGGATGCACTAATTGCACAAAAACTCGCCGAATCTGCTCCTGATCATCGCGTGAAAATTTCTGATATTCATCATCTGCATAACTAGCCAAAGCCCTCTCAAAGCCTCCGCTTTGTTCTGTTGTCTCATAGGTAATCGATTGATAAGCTTTGTGAGTTAATAGCCGACCAGCCTGCTGCTTCCATAACTCAGTTAGAGCAAACTCCAGCAGCGGCAAATTACCAGTTTGGTTTTCCACCTCATCCAAAATACGATCGACTAACCCAGATTCAAAATCCACTCCCATCTGACTTGCAGGCTTTTCAATAACATCTTTTAGCTCATCACGATTCATTGATCGAATTTTGATGTCACTATTCCGAAACGCATCAGCAAAAGGCGGATAAGACAAAATATTCCCATAAAAATCTACCCGCATTGTTGCCACTAAAATAGGCGAAATCTGCCATGTGGCTGAAGATTCCAACCCAGCTAACAAAATATCTAAAAAATTACGATGAACCTGTTCATCACCACAGAGAGTATATATTTCCTCAAACTGATCCGCGATCACTAACACCCGATCTTGAGGATTATTTTCTTGAATTCGCTTAAACACATCAGCCAACAACACCGTACCATTCTGTAAATAATCGCTCAAACGACGAGATTCAGCTAATTGTTCAGAATCTACACTACTGGTATAAAATGGCATCAAGGCCCAAGCCAGAGAGTGAAAAGGTTCCTTTCCAGGTCTAAATTCTATGACGATCCAGCGATCTGTTTCTTGTAATCGTGGCACTAAGCCCGCGAATACCACCGAAGATTTTCCACTTCCCGAATCACCCAATATAGGGATAAAATTTCTGGTTTTTGTTGCCACCAACAGCTCCTTAACAAAAACCTCTCTTCCATGAAAAAACTTTGCATCCTCCATTCTGAAAGCGGCAAGACCTTTATAAGGGCAAGGCAATTTTTGACCAACAAAGTCGTTTGTCTGCTCATTGTCTTGCCCAATCTTAATTCTCGGCGTTGCCGATTCTGGAATTCCTGCCAAGGCTATAGCATTACAAGCCATATCAAAACACCGTTGATAAGACCAGCCAGCACCCAAAGCATCGTAAAAACCCACTGCGAAATTAATTGCAGCTCGATCGCCGATCGTCTGACTCATCCCAATTACACAACTTACATACCGGTGAATCACTTCGGCCTGTATCTCACTGTAGCAGGCATTTAGCAAAACACATTCGATCGATGGAAACAGTGCAAATAACTGTGCTAAAGCCTCTGTACCCACTAACTGTTTTTGACCAACATCATTTTCCAGGATCAATCCCTGACTTTCTCCGTGACCCGAAAAATGTACGATCGATGGTGGGTGATCCAACAGCCCCCGTCGTAAGTCATCAATCCGCAAAGCCACCAAACTAACAATTTCAAACTCGTTTCGACGATTTGATAGTTTCAACGCTTCCTGAATCTCTCTCACTTCCTCATCTAAACGCAGCCGAGAAGTATTTATAGGATTTGCAGATAGTACTAATATTTTTTTCATTCGGATTTAACTGTCGCCATAAAAGTTTTCATCGCTTCTAACCGTGAAGGCATTTGAACACAGCTCACCAAAAGGTCAAGATCTAGATTGGGCAAAAGTTGACTTCGTTCCACCAACTCATAACCATCAACTCCCAAACAGTAAACCTGAAGCTGCTCTTTCTCCCATAGCCATACCTCTGGAATCTGGAAACGGCGGTATTTTTCCAGTTTTTTTAAGCTGCCACTGGTCAAAATAACCTCGATCGCCAGATCTGGATTGTCTTTCTTTGTCCCTAAATAATATGATTCATCGGGTTCAAAAGAAGTCCCTTTAGCTTCACCTCGACGGGTCGCACTGCCCACCGGAATAAACTCCATTTCGATCGCCATAAAATAGGCTTCCAACAAAATAGCCAGAGATTTTTTAATCAACTCATGGGGTTCACCAAGGGTCATAAGCTCAATTAATCCATCCAAGTAAGTAATCCTTAAACCGGGCGACTCAGCCAGCAGAGCTTCTAGAGCCTCAAACTCATGCCAATTATAAGTTCCAGGCATTAATAGCCTTTGCTCTAAATCATTGTCAGATTGTACTGATAAAGTAATCGTCACTTTTATAACCTCCCAAATACATGATTAGCCGCTGAACTAGAAGAATTACAGGGCATGGCTGTATAGTCTAACTCTCCCTCTAGTTTAGACAATTCATCGAGAATATTTCACGCCTCGATCGCAAAAATTTAAAAATCCCCGCAGACTGATCTACGGGGACAGCAAAAACTTAGGTGGAGACTAGCTCATCATTCCAAATGAGCATAGCGATTGTACAGAAAATCTAAAGCCGAGCTACGCATTTCCACATACCAGCTGCTGCTCTTTCTTCGATCGCCTTTGGCGCAAGCGGAGCTATCGACCTCATCGTTTTCTCTGAATGTATTTTAATTGGCGAAACTTCTCGGCTTCAGGCTGTCCAGCAGTTTATGGCCAAGAGTTCACCAACTATCTAGGCTATGGGCAATTTCTGATGCTGTGCGATAATTTTGGGAGAAGACCTGCAAGTGACCCGTTCACATTGGCCTTAGCTCCGCGCACGAATAATCTTGGTGGCTTTTTGTGACCCTGTTTCAACTTTGGCTGTACATAGCACCACCGGTAGTCGGCACCATCATTGGTTACTTCACCAACGACGTAGCCATTCAGATGCTCTTTCGCCCCTACCGTGCCCTCTACGTCGGCAAATATCAAATTCCTTTCACTCCTGGGCTAATTCCGCGCAACCAAGAACGCATGGCCAAGCGAGTTTCTGACACCATCATGGGTTCATTGCTTACCCCTGCCGAACTGCAAAGGTTGGCGAAGCGGCTATTGCAAGTAGAACGAGTGCAAGCGGCAGTGGAGTGGCTACTGCAACTTGGCTTAGACCAACTCCAAGACGACAAAGAACAAAAGACGGCCAAAGTCTTGGCCAAGATTTTACGAGACTTAGCAGGGGAATCTTTGCCTCGCTTGCTGAAAGTTTGGAGTCGGCGACCACAGTTTTTGCAGGGACAAATTGAGCGGATCTTCGATCAAGTGCTCCTAGACTTTCAATTGAGCAGCGATCAGGCCAAACAGCTTACTGATTGGTTAGTAGATGGAGTGCTGCCCCCAGAAATATTGCGATCAGCCTTGGTGGATTTTTTGACCGATCGAAATATCCAGGTGATCGATGACAGCATTCGAGAAAAAAGTAGCGGCACCTATTGGGTGGTAGCAAACCTTTTTGGGGTGCGGAATACCATGCTGCGACTGCGGACTTTTTGTTTGGATGAGCGAGATGCTGCGAACAAAATAATTGTGGAACTCGTCACCGCTTTAGGTATTCGCAAAATATTACAGGAGTGGTTTCAAAACGTTTCCTTGCAAAACCTGCCCATGGTCACAGTCAAACAGTTGCGCACTACGGTTGCCGACAGCGTGCGAGACTATATCAAAACTCAGGGTATCGACCTGATTACGGGGTTGACCGACACGATCGATTGGGATGCCGTGGCCACTTTGGCGATCGGGCGCTTGCGCAGTTCGGCGGTGGTGTCTTCGTCTCTATCAATGGTGGGTAGTGAGCTGGCCATGGTGATCGATCGATATCTAGAGAAAGATTTAGAAAAAATCGTCGCCCAAGTTATCCCGATTTTGAGCATCGATCAGGTGATCATCGATCGAGTAAAGGCCACCTCTCCCGAAGATCTAGAAGGGGCAATTCAGGGTATCGTCAAAACTGAGCTACAGGGCATTGTCACCCTCGGGGGTGTACTGGGCTTTGCAGTTGGTCTCTTACAATCTGGCATTTTATTCTGGCAAAACACTCACCCATGAAGCAAAAATCCTCTTACTGGCAGCTCGCCAAATATCTGCGTCCTCACTTGCCGACACTCCTGCTCGGATTTTTTTGGACACTGGTTTACACGTCTTTTTGGCCGGTATTAGGATATTTAGCTGGTCAGATTGGCACCAACATTGGCAACGATATGCCTCGGCTGATTCAGGTAGCTTTGATGGGTTGTGCCGCTTTTGTTTTACAGGGCATTGCCCACTATGGCCAAAATACTTCCATGTCGAAGGTGTCGTTTGCGATCGGCTCAGATATTCGCAAAGAAGTCTATGCCCATTTATTGAAGCTGGGGAATAACTTTTTCTCTAAAACAGCAGTGGGTGACTTGGCTTTTCGGTTGACTGGTGATGTCGATCGCATGGCCGATATTACGCTCAAAATTTTTCAGCAGTTCATTCCATCAGTTTTACAGCTTGTAGTAGTTTTGGGCTACATGATCTTTTTAAGCTGGCAGCTAACTATAGCGGTATTTTTGCTAGTACCAATAATTGCCTGGGTGGTCACTTGGTTTGGACAAAAGTTACAAAGAGAGTCGCGCACTAGTCAAAACAAGGCTGCTGATCTAGCTTCCAGCGTGACCGAAAATTTTACTGGAATTAGGTTGATTCAAGCTTTTGCTGCCGAAAAGTTTAATATGCAGCAGTTTGGAGAAGGCTCAGAAGAGAATCGACGAGCCAGATATAATACTGAGCGAGCCAGGGCAATTCAATATCCGGTGGTCAGCTTTTTGCAGGTTAGCAGTATTTTGTTTATGTTTGTGCTGGCGAGCTGGCAAATTAGCTTAGGGCAATTGACCGTATCAAAGTTTATTTCTTATTTGACCAATATTGCTTTGCTAATTGACCCTATCAACAATACTACCAACAACTTCAATGATTTTAAACAGGGTCAGGCTTCGATCGATCGAGTCTTAGAGCTGTTAGCAGAGCAGCCCTTGATTCAAGAAAAGACCAATGCCATCGTGCTAGCACCAATCGCTGGTCGAGTAAATTATCATGATGTGACTTTTGGCTATAACCCCGAGCAGCCGGTGTTGAGCAATTTGGATTTGGATGTGGCTCCAGGGGAGATGATTGCTTTAGTCGGTACTTCTGGGGCAGGGAAAAGTACGGTCGTTAGCTTGCTCAGTCGTTTTTATGATGTGCAGGGTGGGGCGATTTTGATCGATGGCATAGATATTCGGGATGTGACTTTGGCCAGTCTGCGCCAGCAAATTGGCACGGTGCCCCAAGAAACTATGCTGTTTTCGGGGACGGTGGCCCAAAATATTGCTTTTGGTCAAACAGAGTTTGACATGGCGGCGGTGGAGGCGGCAGCGAAGATTGCTAATGCTCACCAGTTTATTGCTCAGCTTAGCCAAGGCTATTCGACTTGGGTGGGTGAAAGGGGGACAAATTTTTCGGGGGGTCAACGACAGCGGATTGCGATTGCCAGAGCAGTGTTTTTAAATCCGCGCATTTTGGTGCTGGATGAGGCGACTTCGGCGCTAGATTCGGAGTCGGAGTTTCTGGTGCAGGAGGCGCTGGAGAGAATTATGGTCGATCGGACGGTGTTTATTATTGCCCACCGCTTGGCGACGGTACGACGGGCGCACCGGATTTTGGTGTTAGAGAAGGGTCAACTCATTGAGTCGGGGACTCATGATGAGTTGTTGAAAATGAATGGTCGCTATGCGAGGTTTTACGCTCAGCAGTTTAGAAACTCTAAAGATGAGGAAGAAACTGTGGAAGTGCAGATGGTAGCTGGTTCTATACAAAGTGCTGATGTCTAAGATCACGGCTTTATATTTGGGTTGTGAGGTGAATGACTGGCTTTGGGTACCGGTCAGGAAAATGGTTTGGCAAAATGAACAGTATCGGGTGGGATATGTGGGTGGGGTGAAACAAATTGCACCTGCTGGTTCTCCTTGGCGGCATTATTTTAGGCCAGAGGGTTTTGAGCAGGTGAAGCAGCTCCCTGAAGTGCATTGCGATTTTGCGCCC
>JAYUSV010000041.1:0-8312 GCA_043755495.1 Synechococcales cyanobacterium | reverse complement strand
AGGCAAGGGTTTCGGCTAACTGTTGCTCTGTTTCGAGATCTAGTATGACGGTTAGCATCGTTCACATTACCTGTATGACAATTACAATCGAGTTTTCCCAAAGCCTCAGGGTGAAGCAAAACCGATCGGGCACCAATAAGCTCCATCGTCGGTCACTTTGCTTTTAGACAACCTTTTACCCAAAGCATCTGCGACCATCTGCCCCTCATCGTTATATAGCCAGACCCCCCACAGCTCAGTCATTTCAGCACCAGCCACAGAAGTAGTCGGGAATTCCAGTAACTCTTGGTAAACGTAGGGCTGCTCGGTATAAAAGGGATCAGCACAGTTGCCTGCATAAGCTTCTTCCCCATTAATAACTGCTACGGCACCCTCACCTTGACGACCAAAGATCGGCTTGGCAAAATAGCTGTCCCCAATCTCGATTTCATCCACCGCAGTTTTAGGAAAATATCTTTGAATCGCCGTTGCCGCTGCCGGACTAAATTCACCCACACCAATATCTCTAATCAGGGCAAAGACCCCTTTAGATTGCAGGGCAAAAGCCGAGCCAAAGTTAATCAGAACCACTTTTTTATCTAAGATCAATCTTTCCAGCTCTGGCCACAATTCTTCGCCGCTACTATCTGTATCGAGGATCAACCATTCCAGCGGATACCACATGATCAAAATATCGATCGGCTGATTGTCCTCGCTGTCATAGACCCGCTGCTGATTATCTAAGCGCATTCGTTCTAAGGGAAAAGCCTTGCTGCCAGCATGATAGCTGCTCAGCCAATTCATGGTGTTCAAGTCTTCGGGGTTATTGAGCGCCGTAAAACCCACCTGGCACTGACTCAAAGGTTTACCCAACTGCTGGGCAGCTTGCTGTAACTGCACTTGTAGAGTTTTAGCCAATAGCGCTCCCGGCTCAGCATCAACCGCATGTAAACCAAAATGCTCAGCGATCAAACCATTACCGATCGTTGGCTCATACCAAAAACTAGGAGTCTGAGAATTGACCTCAATCACCTTATAAGTCTCGGTCTGCTCATTCCAGCACCAGTCCAACCTCATACACCAAGGGGGCGTAGCATCCCAGCGAATAATGTTCCAGGTAGATTCCGGAAAGCCGTAATATTCTAAGTCTTCATCATCCATTTCCCGCAAAATCTGCCAGGTTTCTAGCAAGACTTGTCCTACCGCCGCTGAAGCTACTCGTAGTTCAGAAACGACTTCTCGTTCTACCTGCTGGCAGTGATAGAGAGCATAGGGAGTTGGAATCCCGTCGGGATTATTGGTGGGTGGTAGGTCATACCAACGAAAGCCGATCGACTTAAAAAATCGATCGCGATCGGGGGAACTAAAAATATCTGCTGCCATAACTTAACCAAAACCCGATCGACCGCTGCCAGTGCTACCAAAGCCACTGCGACCGCTAAAACCTTTGGCTCCTACTGAGCTGCCACCGTTGCCACTGACATAAGTGCTGCCAGCCGATCGATAGAAACCACCACTGCGATAAATAAACACCCCGCCGCTGGTGTGAGTGGTGGTGGTATTTCCAGAATTTGTGGCCGGATTGTTGGCGACCGTGCCACAGATTTCCTGGCCGGGGGTGCTCGGATCGTCACAACTGACATTTGGACTGCTACAAGCGGTCATCACCGAGGCTGTAACCCAGAGCACGGCTAACTTAAAGGCTGTTGGTTTTAGCTGCATAGATCCAAAGAAATTATTGAGTAAGGAGACAATATCTAGTATGCCCTTGCACAAAACTAACAGAAACGATCTATCTACGGCAGGTTTCGATAAAAATTTCTACAATTCCTATGTGGTAACTTGGGCTATTCCCGCTCGAAGCGTATTTTGATAGACTACTCCAGTGAGGTCTATCTTCAAAATTGCTAATTTCTAGATCTACTGATTGATATCTAGAGATATGATGTAAGTCGCAGGATATGGTGAACGGCTCTATCCTCCCAACACTTCTCAATCTTACTAAAGAGTTAAAACCCATGGGTCTTTTCATCATGCAGGCGTTCACCAACCCGGTTTTTTACGTCCAGGCGGTGGTTGTTACGATTTTGTCAATTTGTTTGCATGAATTAGGTCATGGGTTTGCCGCCTTGAGCCAAGGCGATGACACCCCCAGTCGGTCTGGACATATCACCCTGAATCCGGTGGTGCATATGGGCGTACCTTCCCTAGTCCTTTTAATGGTGATTGGGATTGCCTGGGGGGCGATGCCGGTGAACCCCTCCCGCTTTCGATCGCGCCAGTGGGGAGATTTTTTAGTATCGATCGCTGGGCCGCTCACTAACTTAGCCCTAACTGCGCTATTCGTGATTGGCCTAAAATCAAATATTTCGTTTCTGAGTCCAACATTTTTGACGTATGGAGCAATTATTAACGCCAGTCTGTTCTTGCTAAATATGATTCCAATCCCGCCGTTAGATGGATTCAATGTCTTTAGTAAGTTCTTTCCAGGTTTACAGTTCCTGAATAGTTCGTCTGGACAACAGTATGCTTCAGGTCTACTGATGCTGCTGTTTATTTTGGGTGGCCAATTTCTGACGACAGGCGCTTTTATAATTGTGCGCTGGATGATGAGCTTCGGTCGGGGATTTACTGGTATCTAATGTTTTGGGCGATCTTTGGATAAAAACACCGCACCAATCACAAAAAGCAGGAAGAAGAGATAGCTACCCGCCATCACCCATTCCTGCCAAGTTTCTTGACTATTGGAGATCTGATAGAAATCCATCTCAAAATTAAGCTTCCTCTGCTTCTTCCACAACTGCCTTAGGTGGAGCCATTTTGATAGTCAAGTAGCGAATTACTTCTTCGCTCAAGCGCATGGCTCTTTCTACTACCGCCACTTCTTTACCAGCGCTGATGTAATTTACCTGCACATAGTAGCCATCACGGTTCTTTTTGATTGGGTAAGCCAAACGCTTTTTGCCTTTGGTTTGAATTTCAATTTCGCTAGCGCCATTGGCTTCTAGCAGCAGCTTGTATTTTTCCACTGCACCAGTCAACTGCTCCTCGTTCAAATCGGGGCGCAGAATGTACATCAACTCGTAATTATTGCTCACAGGGATCTCCTTTTGGGCTAGACGGCTTCTGGTTTGCAGAAGCAAGGATCTCTCACTATATCAGAGATAGGCTGATTTTCCTAGATGTTATCGACCCATAAATGAGTGTTCTTAGAAAGCTCTTTAATTTCAGGGTATTTGCCCTGAGCAGTGATCACCATGCTGTAGATACATACTCCGCCAATCGCTACTGAAGCCAGAATTAGCAATACTAGTCCAGCCTGACCAATCACCGGGATGGGCATAAGCAGAGACCCAATCACAATTTGACAAAGAGAGAGTACCACTCCTAACAGCATGGCTTGCAACACATTGAAGCGAATTAGGCGAGAAATTTTCCGGTTCTTTAGAACAAAAAAATACAAGGCAATCACGATCGCCAAGGGGCTAAGACTATAAAAAAGTTGCAAAAATGGCGGAATATTTACAGGGAGCTGTCCCAAGACACTCAACAGGGGCAGTAAGTAAGCCAAGCAGCCATAAGCTCGATCGACCACGGTAAAGTTATTACTCCAGCTCATAAGTTCCCTCCTAAATTGTATGGTCAGTATTTTCGGTGTTGGGCAATCCTTAAATATCCCCAAATACCAAGGTGTACCCCAGGCGGCCATCTGCTAATTCTATTGGGGTCATCTTAATTCAGATTGCTTTGCTCACCCAGACTGCATGTTAACATTTAAAGAAATCTGCTTATCACAGCTTAAATATATTATTTTTTCGGTTCAACTCGATCGCCTTTACCTCAAGCTTTTGCTGTGGCCGCAGTAAATAACAGGTTTGAGGTAGTTCGGCTGAGAATTGAACATGGTGTTAGCTATGGTCAGCGGTTACATATTAATTGGGGTAGTCTTGTTTTTGGGTGGCATCATTGCGGTGTCTGGCGACCGCATAGGTAGCAAAGTTGGTAAAGCTCGCCTCACTCTTTTTAAGCTGCGCCCCCGCCAAACGGCCACTCTGGTCACGGTTGCTGCCGGGACGTTACTCTCTGCTGCTGTGCTCACCGTCTTATTTGCTTCTAGTGAACAGCTCCGCACCGGTATTTTTGATTTACAGCGGCTTCAAAACAAGTTGCGCAATACCAGTGCCGAACTCGCTCAGGCCATCAGTCAAAAAAATAACTTCCAACGAGATCTAGAAACTTTACGCATTGAGCAATCCGAAGCTAAAGATGCGCTTTCGGGCGTGAATCAGTCAGTACGGGATGAACTCACCAAGCGATCGACCACTGCTCAGCAGCTCACCAATCTTCGCCAGCAGCTCGAAGCGGTGGGCACCGAGAAGAATAACCTCAAAAAAGAAGTGGGTGAAACCACCCGCAAAATCGAAGATTTCACTACCCAACAAATGGTACTGAAAAAGCAAAAATCTACTTTGCTCAAGGAAATTGATCGATCGACCTCCAAATTAAACAAACTAATCGAACAGAGCATCAACCTCGATTCGATCGAGGCTAATCCGATCGATCCCAACTTCCCTGCCGATGCCAAGTTGAGCCAAAACAAAGTCAAAGACCTCAAAACCCAACTCCAAAGTCAGGCAGCCACTCTGCAAAAAATTGAGATGCAGCGGCGGCAGCTAGAGCAAAAACTAGAGCTGCGCAAAGCACAGTTAAAAGAAAAAGAGCGACAGTTCGATCAGTTAGATCAAGAACTTACCCTGGTTATTGACCAACAGCAAGACCTCGATCGACAGTTTAATCAGCTCGAAAGTCAGCTCAAAGATCGTCAACGGCGCATGGCTTTCATCGATCAAAAGGTCGGTGAACTAGAGCAAGAATATCAAAATTTTCGGCAAGGCAGCATCGTGATTCTGCGCAACCAAGTGATGGTTATCGATGTGGTGGGTGTTACTACCCAGCGTTCTGCCCAGCAAATTGTGTCTCAAATGTTGCAGCAGGCCAACAAAACAGCTTTGGCCGCAATGAAACCCAAGGGAGGTAATAAAAATCAGCAAATTGTGCAGATGAGTGAATACCAAAAACAACAAATCATCGAGCAAATCAAAGATGGCAAACAATATGTAGTGCGTTTTGTTTCAGCCGGTAACTATGTGACCGAAGACAACAATGTGGAGCTGTTTGCCGATACTGCCCTCAATCAAAAAGTTTTCCAAAAAGGCGAGATTCTCTCTTCTAACTCTGCTGATCCCACTACCATGAACGACCAAAAACTGCGCCAGCAGGTGGAGCTGTTGCTGTCTTCTTGTCAGTTCCGCGCTCGCCGAGGTGGCATCTTAAGCGACTCGATCGAGATTGGTGCAAATGGTGATACCAGTGGGCAGTTGCTTTTTCTAGAGCAAATCAGAGCTTATAACCAGCCGATCGATATCAAGGCAGTGGCTGCTACTGACATTAATACTGCTGGCCCAGTCAAGATTAAGCTTCAGGCTTTGCAGGGGGGCAAAGTAATTTTTGAATAGTAGTTATTTACTCTTCTTCTTAAAGTAGCCGCAACGGCTGCTACTTTAAGAAGAAGATTCAGAGCAATAATTTTTGATTTACGAGAATTAACAGTTCCGTCCTGATTTTTATAAGATACTCTGTGAAAGGACAGTTAGACTTTTGAATTTGGAGCTGTTGATGAAAATTTATGATTGCTATATATCCGGGCAGCTTCGACCCCATTACTTTGGGGCACTTAGATATTATCGAGCGCGGCTGCGGGCTGTTCGACCAAGTAATTGTTGCCGTGCTGCGCAATCCGGGTAAAACTCCTTTATTTACAGTCGAACAGCGGCTACGCCAAATAGAGGTAGCCACCCAGCACTTGTCCAATGTGCGCATCGATAGTTTTGATGGCCTGACCGTAGACTATGCCAGAAAAATTGGTGCAAGCTGCCTCTTGCGAGGACTAAGGGTGCTGTCCGACTTTGAAAAAGAGTTGCAGATGTGTCACACCAATAAAACTCTGGCGGTAGATATTGAAACCATCTTCTTGGCAACTGCGGTAGAATACGCTTTTCTGAGCAGTAGCGTGGTTAAAGAAATCGCTCGGTTTGGTGGATCTGTAGATCATCTTGTTCCCTCCCACATTTCACTGGAATTATCGCAATGCTTCAGTACAACTTCAGCACCGAACTCTCCAACGATGAAGATCTCCAGCGGCCAATGAAAAATAAAAGTAACCCAACACCGTCAGCATCTTCTACAGCTAAGTCCCAATCACCGAAGAATAAAGCTAACGTTTTAGCCAATCGCCCAACTCCTCCTCGTCCAGAGTATGCCGAGCTAGAATCTAGCATGGAAGTTAGACAGCCAGACCTACGAGAACCACAAATCGTGAAGTTTTTGATGGAGTTGGATCGTTTAGAAGAGCTATTACTCAAAAGCCCTCGGGTACCTTTAACCGGCAAAGCGATGGTGGCAGAAGATGACGTTATCGAATGTTTAGATGTAATACGTGCGCGGATGCCCGCAACGATCGATGCTGCTCAATCGATCATCAACCAACAAGACTTGATCTTAACTACCGCCGAGCAGCAGGCTCAACAGCAAATTATGGCGGCACAACAGCAGGCTTTTCAAATAGCAAATGAGCTAGGGATAATCGATCGAGCGAAAGCCGAAGCAGCCCAAATTCACCAAAGCGTGATGGCCGAGTGTGCCGCTGCCCGCGAACAGATTCGCCAAGAATCAGAACAAGCTCGTCGCCAGCAGTTACAAGAAATCGACAATATCCGCCAACAGGCACTGGCCGAAGCTCAGGCGATTCGGCGAGGAGCCGATGATTACGCTGATCAGGTACTGCACGCGATCGATACCCAGCTAGGAGAAATCCAGGCCAAAATCCGCCGAGGTCGTCAGCATTTAAATGCCAATGCCGGCAACTAACAGCAGGGAACTTTTGCCGATAGATCGCCGTCCCAGGGACAGTTACATCAATTTAATAAATTTTTTACCCACCCTAGGTCGATGATGCTTTTCCGCACTGTACTTTGCCTGCTGTCGATTACTATGCTGGGGAGTGCCCTCGCTCCCAGTCAGGTTTTAGCCCTAAATTACTCGGTCAACGCGGGGCAAGTAAAAGCCACAAATAAAGATAACGAGCAACTTTTTGAGAAACTTGGTCTCAGCCCCAGTCAGATCAGAAAAGTGCAAGCGATCTATGAGAAATATGAACCCGAGATAGTCAGTCGCCGTCAGGCCATTGTGGCTGCCAAAAATGAACTAAAATCTTTGGAAATCAAACAATCCTTATCCTCCAATCCTCAGATCCAAGCCAAACAGCAAAAAATCGATAAACTGAAGCAGGAGTTGACAGTCGTTAAAAAAAAGTATGCTTCGGCGGTACAAGCTGTACTAACTACTGAACAGTGGTCGAAGCTTCAACAGTTAAAAAAAGAACGCTAAGAAATAGGAGTAAAAATTGCACCTCTATTTACATGGTTTTGCTTCCGGGGCAAATTCCCGCAAGGCAGATTTTTTCATCGATCGCTATGGTCAGCAAGGTGTGCAATTAGTTGTCCCAGATTTTAATGTCGGGGGCTTCACCGATTTCACCATCTCCCGCCAACTAGCACAGGCAGCCAGTTACCTTCAAGATGAACCAGTCACTTTAATCTTCAGCAAAAAAATCTCGCCACCTACCTTATGGCGGATGGCGATTAGCAAGCATCAAAATTCCACTTTGACTCTATCTATTGATTCATCCCAAACCAAGGTGAATCCGGAAATAATCAGGATTTTAATCGATCAACTCTAAAATTGGGGCTTCGTCTGCTTGGAGAGTAGCTGTTTGCAGGGTAGCAGCCAAGTGCAGCATCGGAGTTTGAGCGACCGATTCGGTAGCCAAACTCAACAGCGGATTAGCAAAAATCCCAGCTAAAGAAGTGGCTAACACCATTAACACCAAGCCAATCTGTAATGGCCGCATTCCTGGCAAATTCCAGTTACTGCGCGGATAAGCTTTAACCGAAGCCGACATTTCGTGTGGTTCTTTGACCACCATCATTTTTACTACCCGAATATAGTAGTAAATCGAGATCACGCTGGTAATCAAGGCCAGTAATACTAAACCATATGCTCCAGCTTGCCAACCAGCCCAGAAAATATAAACTTTGCCAAAGAAACCAGCCAGCGGTGGAATGCCGCCCAGAGACAGTAGACAAATGCTCAAACAGAGAGTCAGCAAGGGGTCTTTGTGATACAGTCCGGCGTATTCGGTAATTTGGTCGGTGCCAGTGCGCAGCGAGAACAAAATCACACAGATGAAGCCGCCCAAGTTCATGAACAGATAC
>JAYUSV010000040.1:0-2801 GCA_043755495.1 Synechococcales cyanobacterium | reverse complement strand
ATTCTTGTGGCTTGACTGCACCTTCACTCATCCCCTTTTCCTAGACCTGAATACTTACATTTTACCTTTGATCTCCAACCACTAAAAATAGGCTTGCTTCAGACTCAGTGATTATGAATTTTTGGGGCTTAACAAAACTGTAAAAATTGGCACAAAAAGTATGTTTTTTGCAATATTTGATACCTGCGAAACAGATAATATAAAACAGTATCGGTCGCTACAAATCCTTGGTTACTGCCTGTTTTTATTCCGGGAACCAATAACAGTATCCATCAATACAAAATATTGAGGAAAAAATTAAGAGCGTAGTTTATAAATGGTAAAAAAAGATACAGTTTACGACGAATTTACGACGCTAACTCTGGAGGCAAACTAAAAATTCCATCTGCTCCCGCCTCCAAATCGATCGATCTCACTACTGCCTCCACATTCAAAGCCCCATAGATATGCGGAAACAAATTATCTGCATCCCCTTCATACCTAATGTCTGGCTGCACCAGACCCTCATCAATCACCAAAATCACCAAATCTTGCTGACCCTGAAAAAACCGATTGGCCGAGCCGACTACCTGATTCAGTGTGGAGCAATGAATAAACCCTTCAGAATCCAACGTATTTCCCCGATAGGCTCCTAGCTCTTTTGCTGCTGTCCACTCTGCCCGTCGTGTAATATGCAAAATTGTCTTCATAAAATAACCTGATAATCACCAAATGCCTATTTATTATCCCCTGTTCGGGCAAAAGCAAATGACCATAATAGTTACGGTTCTTAACTATTCGTACACAACAAAATAATGCTTCGATCGAATCTAGCGGGTAAAATCTTTAAAGACACTCCAGAGTAAACCAGAGCCATGACCCTCAATTTATACCTACTGCGCCACGGCGAAACCACCTATAGCCGCACAGGTGCTCACTGTGGCTGGATTGACCCCGACTTAACCCCGGAAGGATTGAAAATGGCTGAATCCTTTGCTGAAGCATATAAGCATGTGCAATTCAATGCCGTTTATAGCAGCCCTATGAAACGCGCTTTGGCTACCGCTGAACCCATTTGCAAAATGCTGCATATTCAGCCAGAAATAAGAATTGGACTCAAAGAGATCCACTATGGTGAATGGGAAGGCCAAACCCTAGCCACCGTATTAGAAAAGTATCCCGAAAACTATCAGCGCTGGAAAAGCGAACCGGCCTGGAATGCACCAGCGGGCGGTGAAACTGGCTTACAAGTAGCCAACCGTGCTCTGGGCGTAGTGGCCGAAATCACCCAGAGTTATCCTAGTGGCGATGTGTTGATTGTGGCGCACAAAGCCACGATTCGGATTATTCTTTGCAACTTGCTAGGCATCGAACAAGGACGCTACCGCGATCGGCTAGATATCCCTGCTTGCTCGGTCAGTGTGGTGGCCATGGGCAAAGGTGGTCCGATGTTGAAAGCTCTAGGCGATCGATATCATCTCGATGAAAGCCTGCGCAATCTTCCCGGTACCTAAGCTTAAAGACTACTTGCGAGTGGTTCGCTGAATCATCCACCAACGATAGATAATCGAACCACCCGCAGCCGCTAATCCCAATATAAATGGAGTTTCGATTTCATTAGCCCCGCCCAGCAAAGCCATCGCAGCTCCAGTAGTAATAATTAATCCAGTAATTGGTTCTTTATCGTAAAAAGACTTCATGGAACGAGACATTATAAAATGGGCATGGTAAACATTATTAGTTAACATACCCACAAGCGGCTAGCGCAGACCGAGCAAAGTCAAAAGACCAGAGCCAGTAAATAATTCAATCACCAGCAGCGACCCAAAGCCAACCATCGCCGCTCGACCGTTCAAGGTTTCAGTTGCGCGGCTAAATCCAAACTTCGGCTGAGAAATCTTAGGCAAGGTAGTAGGCTGAGGAATATTCATGGCTTCAGTAACAGCATTTATTTACATTTCGTTATTACTCTACCATTTCCAACTGCCCAGATGCATTACCAGACTATTCTTCGATCTGCCACAGATCATGTTGATCGCCAGTAGCCAGCATCCGCTTAGGTCGTAGTACTAATACCAACTGACCAACAATTTTTTCGGTGGGAGAAGTAGAGAAGTAATCAATGACTAATTCACCACCTCGATCGACCATGAAATATTTAAAGTCATTCCATTCGGTAATCCCTCGATCGATCAGCATCAGCAGCTCTTCATCCACATCGGCATCTTTAATTAGCTCTTGATTAGTCTGAAATACCACCACGGGATCGATCGCCGAAATCACCATTTGCCAGCCCGGTAAACCTACCCAGCGTTTCCAATCAGTATTCACCAAACTAAAAGCACCTACTGCGGTTGCCCGAGGAATCGCTGCCACATCAGCCGTTTTCAAGGGCAATTTACCAGCCACCGGCAAAAAGCGGGGGAGTTCTTCATCGCTCTCTAACCGGTATAACGGTAGCTTAGGATTAGCCCGCTCTGGTTGACTTAAGCTACCTAACAACTTTTCGATTTGCTGACGAGCACTATTGCTATGGGCAAATAATAAGCCCCGTGCTACCAAGCGGGTTTTTTCCATCAGGTCATGCTGCTGGCTAGCATAACGCCAATACTGATAGGCCACAGCATCACCAGGATGAGCGGTAAAACCGCTGGGTAACTGGCGTAAATCGGCATAGTCTTTCGTGGCCTTGGCTACCTCTTTGGCATTCTCGGAATTGAGATTGCGATTGACTAAAAAGTCTGCCACCGCCGCCCGGTCTTTTTTGTTCAAAATCCGCAGTTCATACAAGCTGTCGCTGCCTACTCGGGTAAAGTGGGTAG